>JAXDMF010000225.1:0-3471 GCA_034666205.1 Gemmatimonadales bacterium | reverse complement strand
GCACGACGTGCCGCTTCCATATGCCCCCCAGCTCGAGGATTTCGTGCTGCCCCAGACGGCGGACATTGTGAGGGCGGCGAGGTGGCTGGCAGCGTATTAGAGTTGGCTATTAGCTATTAGCTGTTAGCTATTAGCTGAATAGCCCATCCGGTGGGATAAGCCGACGCAGCGAATAGCTAACAGCTAATAGCTGCAGCTCTAGGAGTTCAGCACATGGCGAAGATCGACGTCATCATGCCCCAGATGGGCGAGTCCATCGCCGAGGGTACGCTGTCCCGCTGGATGAAAAAGGTGGGAGAAGCGGTCAAGCGAGACGAGCCGATCTTCGAGATCTCGACCGATAAGGTTGACGCGGAGATCCCGGCTCCTAGCGCCGGCGTCCTGGCCGAAATCCTGGTGCAGGAAGGGCAGACGGTCGCGGTTCAGACCGTCGTAGCCCGGATCGAGACTGACGCGAGCGCTGCGGCCGCCGAGAAGAAGCCCCCCGCTGCATCTTCTCCAGGGGCTCCGGCGCCAGCGAAACCGGCCATCCCGGCCGGGGCGCCTCCGGCACCGGCGCCATCGAAGCCTACTCGCAGCTCCGGCGAAACCGCCGCGCCGGCGCCACCGTTCCGCGCCGCGCCCGCCGTGGCGCCCGCCGCATCCATGGCCGAGAGCCGCGCTGTGGGCGATGCGACCGGCGGAGGCAACGGCGCGGCCGAGACGACGGAGGAGCGACTGAAGCGCAAGTCCACTCCGCTGGTGCGCAAGATGGCGGCCGAGCACAACGTGGACATCAGCACGGTCCCGGGCACCGGGCTGGCCGGCCGGGTGACCAAGAACGACATCACGAGCTACATCGAGAGCGGGGAAGCGGGGAAGCGGGGAAGCAGGGAAGCGTTTGCCGAGCGTCCGGCTGGTTCGGTGGCAACGACCTCCCCGCCTCCCCGCCTCCCCGCTTCCCCGCTTCCGCCGGCACCGACGGTCGACCCCTGGCCCGGCGACCGGGTCGAGCCGTGGTCTCGGATCCGGAAGCTTACGGCCGATCACATGGTGATGTCGCGGCGGGTCTCGCCCCACGTCAACACGGTGTTCGAGGTCGACTACACCCGTGTGGCGCAGATCCGGGCGCGGCAGAAGAAGGAATATGCCGACCGCGGGGTGAACCTGACGTACCTCGCCTTCATCATCAAAGTGGTGGCCGACAATCTGCGGAAGCATCCCGTGCTCAACTCCGCGGTCTCGGGCGAGAGCACCCTGTTCCGCCGGGACATCAACATCGGCATCGCCGTGGCGCTCGACTGGGGGCTGATCGTGCCGGTGATCAAGCACACCGATGAGATGTCGCTGCTGGGCGTAGCCCGTGCCATCAACGATCTAGGGGAAAGGGCCAGGACCAAGAAGCTGAGCCCGGACGAGGTGCAGAAGGGTACCTTCACGATCACCAATCCCGGCGTCTTCGGATCTCTGATCGGCACGCCCATCATCAACCAGCCACAGGCGGCCATCCTCTGTGTCGGCGCAATCGAGAAGCAGCCGGCCGTGATCACCGTGGACGGCGCCGACATGATCGCGGTCCGCACCAAAGGCATGCTCGCGCTGGCCTTTGACCATCGGATTGTGGATGGGGCCGATGCCGACCGGTTCATGGCCGACGTAAAGGCCGGACTCCAGGACTTTCCCGAGAGCGGGGTCTGAGATGCCGCGACGCATCATCGAGGTGGACGGGGAGCCGTGGGGAGTGGCAGTCAGCGGCAAGGTGACGCAGTACGTGAAGGACGAGTTCGGCCTGGTGTTCACCCGAGGTGTGGGTCCGAATCGCGAGCAGCGGGTAGTGCGCTACTCGCCGCTCGGATCCAAAGGCCGCGAGGTATCGCTCGGACAGCTGAGCGATTCGGAGCTGCGCGACCTGCTGGCCCATTCCCAACCGTCGTGGACGGCGCCCGAGATGGGATACCAGCGCTGACCGCCGCGGGAAGGGCGTCAGAGCGGGTGGACACCATCGATCTGCACGTGCACTCGACCGCCTCGGATGGAAGCCTGTTGCCCGGGGGGGTGGTGAAGCGTGCAGCTGGAGCGGGACTCCGGGCCATCGCGCTGACGGATCACGATACGTTAGCCGGCATCCCGGAAGCGCTCGCGGCTGGTGAACAGTATGGAGTTCGGGTGGTGGGCGGCTGTGAGTTTTCGGCTGCCTCTCCCTGGGGCGAGATGCACGTGTTGGGGTATTTCCTGCCGCCTGAGTCGCCTCCACTCGAGGCTTTCCTCGAGGGCTGCCGGGCCGATCGGGTGAGGCGCGCCCAGGAGATGGTCCAGCACCTCCGGCGGCTGGGAGTGGACCTCTCGTTCGAAAGCGTGCTTCAGGAATCTGCCGGGGGCGCGGTGGGCCGGCCCCATGTCGCCCGGGCAATCGTCCGTCACGGCGGGGCCATAGATCTGGGCGACGCGTTCGATCGCTTTCTGGGTCGGGGGCGTCCCGCATTCGTCGAGAAGACGCTGCCCCAGTTCCGGACCATCGCGGAGCTGGTGCACGCGACCGGCGGTCTGGTGTCTGTGGCGCACCTGAAGGAGCGCGGGACCCGTGCCTTCATCGAGCGGCTCAAGGGTGAAGGGCTCGATGCCGTGGAGACCCGCCATCCGAGCCACGATCCCGATCTCCGTGCACGCCTCACCGACATCACGCTCCAGCTGGGCCTCCTGCGGACCGGCGGGAGCGATTGGCATGGCGATCCGGAGCCGGGTGTGACCCACGGAACCATCGGGTCCCAATCGGTCCCAATGGAGTGGCTCGAACGGCTCGACGGTCTTCGGGCTGGTTCTCTAGCTTCGCGACAACAATGACTCTCCTCCAGCCAGACACGCTCGCGCCGGACTTCACCGCCTCCGCTTCGGACGGGGGAACCTATAGATTGCAGGAGCTGCTCAGGCGGTCGCGGGTCCTGCTGGTGTTTTATCCCGGCAACAACACGCCTGGCTGAAATCGCCAACTCTCCGCCGTGCGCGACGAGATCGAAGCCTACAACGAGTATGACATTCGCCCCTTCGGCGTGAACCCGGCATCCGTCGAGAATCATGCGGCGTATGCCGCCCGGTTGGGCCTGCCCTTTCCACTGCTCTCTGATCCCGGACTCACGATTAGCGCCGCCTATGGCACCCTCAAACCCAACGGATCCGGAATTGCCCGGTCGGTCTGTTTGATCGACCGGGACGGCCGAGTCATGTACAGTCAGGCGGGAGCGCCGGGTGCCGACATAATCCTCGAGGGATTGAGATCTCCATGAGCGCCGGCCAGTTCGACTTTCGCGGTAAGGTCGCTCTGGTGACCGGAGTGGGCCGGGCAGGCCAGATCGGGAACGCCGTGGCCCTCGCATTCGGCAAAGCGGGCGCCAAGATCGTGGCATGCGATCTCAACGCCGTAGGTGTGGCCGAGCGGGTACGCGAGTTTGCGGCGCAGGGTGTGGATGCGCGGCCCTGCGCGGGCGACCTGACGGA
>JAXDMF010000224.1:0-2644 GCA_034666205.1 Gemmatimonadales bacterium | reverse complement strand
CGCAGATCACGCAGAGTGTGACTGGTGCGGGCGGCAGGATCCTCATCCCGGCCGGTAGCACAGTTCGGCTAACCGTCACCCGTCTCGCATCCGCCAAATCCAAAAGCTCGCAAGGCAGCCTAGCTCTCAAGGTGGATGGCATCGAGGTCGGCGGACAGCTTCAGAACGTGCAGGCGGACGTGGGGGCGGTGCCGCGCGAACTGCGTAGCCGTGGCGTCACCTCAGGCGATGCCGCCAAGGTCGGTGTGGGCGCAGTGGGCGGTGCGGTGTTGGGGCGGGTGCTCGGAGGAAATTCCAAGGGCGCCGTGATCGGTGGCGTAGTCGGCGCGGCGGGGGGGGCCGTGGTGGCGTCCCAGACGGCGACCCGCGACGTGGTGGTGAAGGCCAAGACACCGGTGACCTTTGTGCTCACCGCTCCGCTGGTCACGCCATAGGGGATGCTGGCACTTCCCTGCCGCGAAGTGGATTCTTCGCTGCGCTCAGGATGAGGAGGAGATATCTCATCTTGATCCGCTAACCACGATTCCACCCTTCATCACAAACCGAACTCTGCGTAGGGCGGAGACATCCCGGGTTGGGTCACCTTCTACCGCGACGAGATCCGCGAGTAGACCCTTGGCCACTCGGCCCCGGTCGCCCAGGTGGAAGATCCTGGCATTGCCGCTGGTAGCTGCCCGCAGCGCGTCGAGCGGGGTCATCCCGTTCTCCACCATCGCCTCCAGCTCGCGCACGTTGTCGCCGTGGGAAAAGACACCGACGTCTCCGCCGAAGCAGATCGTCACCCCTTCCTCGAGTGCCGACTTGAAGCTCGCGCGCTTGTCCAGCACGGATTGAGGAGGAACCTCCAACCCGCGGGTCCAGTTTTCGAAGTACTGGGCGTACGCCTCGGAAGCTGCGAGGGTAGGACAGAGTGCGACGCCCTTCTTGCGCATGAGCTTGAAGACCTCGCGGGTACCATCGTCACCATGCTCGATGGTCGCCACGCCGGCGATTACGGCTCGGCGCATCCCCTCGGCGGTGGTCGCGTGCGCCGCCACTGGCCGGCCGCTGCCATTGGCGGTCTCAACCAGAGTGTTCAGCTCTGCCTGTGAAAACGTAGGCCGGGCCTCGCCGCGGGGACCCCAGCGGTAGTCGGCGTATACCTTGACCCAGTCGGCGCCGTGTCCGATCTGGCTCCGGACGACTCTCGCGATCTCCTCGACCCCCGACGCTTCCTCCGCGCCCTGCCCCGGCTCGAACGAGTAATCGGTGCGGCGGGGCCCGTAGCTGCCGGTGGCCACGATCGCCCGGGTCACGGCAATGATCCTCGGCCCGGGCACGATCCCGTTATCGATCGCGCGCTTCAGCTGCACGTCGTAATCGAAGGCGCCTTCGGTGCCGAGATCTCGCTCGGTAGTGATGCCGGCTCGCAGCGTCCTAGCGGCGCTCGCCACCGCCCGCACCATCCGCTGGCCGAGCGGCTCCCGCAGCACCTGATCGTCCCAGGTGGCCTCATTGTAGGGATGGAGAAAGAGATGAGAGTGACCCTCGATCAGCCCGGGGATTAGAGTAGTACCCGGAAGCTCGATCCGGTCCGCTTCACGGGGGACGGCCACGCTTGTGTCGGGACCGACCGCCTCGATGTGACCGCGCCGCACCAGAACGACCCAGCCCGCCTTTGGCTCATCCTCGACTCCATCCCACACCGCCTCGGGCATGATCAGTATCGGTGCGGTCCGGACCGCGCTGTCGGGCGCAGCTTGAGCCGCGGCAGCGGTCCACAGTCCTACTATAAGGAAGGAGAGGGGGGCCAACGGTCGTGCAGAAATGTTCACCTTGCAGCTCCTTAAGAATTCACCACAGAGGCACAGAGGACACAGAGGTTGCGTAAACACTATCATTTCCGAGGCCGGCCTGGTGAGAACGAGGATTACAATGGTTGTCGTTACCTCTGTGTCCTCCTTTCCCTCCGTGGTGAGGTTTCAGTTGCTGGCGGGCCGAAGAGCCGGCCGTCCCAGATGACATTGAACGAAGGCATCACCCTGATCCGCGCGGCGTCGGGATGACCTGGATTGATGATGAAGTTACGCTCCACCGGCTGACCGGGTAACGAGGGAACGATGAGGACCGCACTGCGCCCGCCGGCGTGCCACTCGTCGCCGTATGTTCGCGCGCTAGCCGAGTCTTCGGCGTCCCAACCGGGAAACGCGCTCGGATCGAACTCCTCGATCGGGAGATCGTCGGGTATCTCGATCGCGGCGGCATGGTGCGCGCCAGGCAACTGGGTGCGCCCGCCGTGCACCAGCTTCTCGAGGATCGCGGTTGCGTAGTGTTCGGAAGCGTAGATCAGGAGCCGTCCCGGCGAGTTCCAGCGAGCGCCTTCGAGTGCGGCGCCGCTCCCGTCATAAATCGGATAGCGGCGCTTGGCGAGACGGTAGACGGTGGGCATGCCGGTGCCGCGTCAGACGGGTAGGCTGTGCTCGAGCTTCCAGAGCAGCGTCTCGACCCGGCGAGTGCCAAGGTCGGTGGCGGCAAGATCGAGCGGAGCCTGGTTGTCGAGCTGAGGATGCGGAGTGGTGAGAAACATCTGCGCCGCCTCCGGCGACTCCCACACCTGCTCCGCTAGTGTCGCCAGGCGGGCGATCCGCTCGAGCCGCTCGCTCTC
>JAXDMF010000223.1:0-3823 GCA_034666205.1 Gemmatimonadales bacterium | reverse complement strand
ACCCAATCCCACGGCGCGGAGCTTGAAGCCCCACCAGGTTCTGGAGAACACGAACCAGAGCGTCGCTCCTAGTGCCAGCGCGAGGAGAAACCCGGCGTGCAACCGGGTGCCGGCAATCAAAGGAAGCCGGGCAGAGTCCGGAATCGCGTCGCTTTGCGGGTATATATGGCCCCGCTCCTGGAGGGGACCTTGTACCATGAGGCTCACCAGCAGCTCGGCAACAAAGACCAGGAGGAGGGTGCTGATCACTTCGATCACGCCGAAGCGCAGTTTCAGCCACACCGGCAGCGCAACCCACACGACGCCGGCCAGCGCGGCAGCCAGGAGCACGGCGGTGATGGCGACCGGCGCCGGACGCGCCCCCGCATGCAAGGCCACCCAGGTAGCGGCGATCGCTCCAGCGTAGAACTGGCCTTCGGCGCCGATATTGAGCGCGCCGCCTCGAAACGCGATTGCTATCCCCAGGCCGATGAGTATCAGCGGTACGGCCCGGACCAGCGTGGTTGACGTGAAGGCGTACCAGGAGCCGAATGCACCCGACCACAGCGCTCCCAGAGCCGGCCCCGCATGGTAGCCCATGGCCTCGAGACCGGCCGCCAGGACGCCGAGTCCCAGCACGACGGCTGCCACCGCCCACGCCAGCCGTGAAAGCCTAGCCATCGCCGCCGAGCATCATCGCGCCGATCGTGGCTCGCGACGCCTGGGGCGGCACCTCCGAGATCACACCACGTACCACCACGATCACCCGCTCGGCCAAGGCGAGCACTTCGTCGAGGTCGGTTGAATGAAAAAGGACCGCTGCGCCGGCTGCTGCTGCGGAGCGCAGCCTGGCATGAATGGCCGCGGCGGCGACAACGTCGAGCCCCCGGGTGGGATTCTCCGCCACAATGACCGCTGGACTGCGTGAGAGCTCGCGCGCCACGATCAGTTTCTGCTGGTTACCTCCACTCAACGAAGCCGCCCGCGCGCGGGGACCCGCTGCCGTGATACCGAACTCCTGCAACAGGTCGGCCGTGCGAGCTCGAGCCTCACCCCACCGAATCCGACCTCTCCCAATCCAGGGTGCATCCAGGCCCAGACCTAAGGCGACGTTTTCGGTGAGGTCGAGCTCGGGAATGAGCCCCTCAGAGGTGCGATCCTCCGGGATGAACGCGACCGGCTGTGCCACCTCCAGGCGACCCCTGAGCCGAACAATCCGTCCAGCTACCGCGCGGAGAAGCTCTCGCTGTCCGTTTCCCTCCACCGCGGCAATGCCCACGATCTCTCCGGAGCCGACGACCAGAGCGGCAGGGCGGATCGCGATGCCGTACCCGCTCTCCCGCGAGAGCTCGAGGGCCTGCAAACGAATCAACTCGCGCTTTGCTGTAGCGCGGGGAACACCCGGTTGAAGGACCGTGTGGCTGGAAGACCGATTCGACTCCGGTCCTATCATGGCACCGGTCAGCGATTCCACCGTCTGGCCCGCCACCATCCCCGCGTACGTCACCGTGCCCTGCCGCAGGACGGTCACTCGGTCTGCAGCGCGGAGAACCTCATCGAGCTTGTGGGTGATGAGCACGGCGGAGCCACCTGCCTCGGTGAAGACGCGGACGACCCGAAGCAGCTCCGCGGCCTCGGCCGGGGCCAGCACCGCGGTCGGCTCGTCGAGCAGGAGGATCCGTGCCTCGCCGGCGAGCGCCTTGACGATCTCCAGGCGCTGCTTGAGCGCTACCGAGAGCCGCCCGGCGCGCTGATCGGGATCGAGCGGAAGACCGAGGCGCTCGCTGAGCCGCCGGGTACGATCCCGCAGCTGATTCGGCACCACGGGCCAACCGGCGGCAAGCGCAATGTTTTCGGCCACCGTGAGCGCGGGCACCGAGGTGAAATGCTGGTGCACCATGCCGATACCGAGCTCGCGGGCTTGTCGAGGCGAGGTGATTCTCCGCACTACGCCGTTCACCCTCACGTCGCCTGTGTCGCTTCGGACCAGGCCATAGGCGATGTGCATCAGCGTGGATTTACCGGCGCCGTTCTCTCCAAGGAGTGCGTGAATCTCTCCTGGACCGAGCGTGAAATCGGCTCCATCCAGTGCCTGGACGGAGCCGAATCGCTTCTGGATGCCAGTCAACTCGAAGACCGGGGGCACCCGACTCAGAGTCCCGTCGGATGATCGTGAAAGTCCCATTCGAGATCGAAGCGCTCCGCCAGGTGCGACGCCATTGCCTGAACCCCAAGAGTCTCCGTGGCATAGTGGCCCGCGTACACCACGTTGATCCCCCACTCCATGGCATCGAAATACGTGTGGTGCGGACCTTCCCCACTGATGTAGGTGTCGAGCCCCGCCGTGCGTGCCTCGCCAATCATGTTGCCGGCACCGCCGGTGATGATGCCGATGCGAGCCGGCCTTTCCGGGCCGCCGGGTATGAGCGTGGCACTTCCCTTCAATGTGTGCAGCACCCGGTCGAGCTCGAGCGCAATGGATTCCCGCGTGCCCAGGCTGGCGGGTGCATGGCCCCACACCCCCATGGCAATTCCGCGGTAGCTCCCGAACCATCCCTCCACCCGAATCCCCAGGCGCTCCGCAAGTACCGCGTTGTTACCCACCTCGGGATGCACGTCGAGCGGGATATGGGCTGCGTAGAGGGGAATGTCGTGGTCCAGAAGTGCCGCCACCCGACGATACCTCCGGCCCGTCAGCGGCACGTTTCCATCCCAGAGCAGGCCGTGATGCACCAGTAGGATGGGTGGGGGCTCGCCAGGCTCCAGCGTGGCGATCACCCCATCGATGGTCGCCTGAGAAGCGTCGACTGCCGCCACGATCCCCCCGACCTGCCCGCTGTTCTCGACCTGAAGGCCGTTCACGGCGTTGGCCTCATCGGGTATCTGTTTGATCCGGAGATACTCGTCCAGATACGCCACCAGCTCATGGAGGGGGACGCCCGCCTTCACGTCAGATTCCTCCATCGTGCGCCGGCGCGGGCCTCCATCGTGGTCGGTCGGGGCGCAGCGATAAGCGTACCGGCCGCTATGGAATCGGCAGCGGCCTGAACCCGGCCCTTCAACGACGGAGGGACCAGGCTGTCCAGCCCGGGATCGGTCACATACTGGACCACCCCGCTCTTAAGACCAAACGCCTCCACGAGGGGCCGGAAGCTACCGGACCTCACCTCGGAAGCCACCAGAAGAAAGGCGCGAGGCAGATCGATGACAGCGCTGCCGGGAACGTGACCCGGTGCGAGCTTGGATTGGTCGGCATTTGCACCGAACACGTACACTCCGGGGTGCTCCTTGACCGCCTGGAAAACCCCGAGCGCTGCCGCGTCGGCGTTATGGTGAAACATGTCGGCACCGGCGGCGATGAGCGCGAGCGCGGCTTCCCGCCCGGCGGCCGCATCGTCGAAGCTGTTCAAGTAGATCTGCCGGCTTCGAACCTTGGGGTTCACGGCTCGGGCCCCATTCACCCACCCGTTATACGCCGCCTCGATAGGCGGGAGTTTGATCCCCCCGATGAACCCGAGGACATTGGTCCTGGTCAGACCACCCGCCACCATGCCCGCGAGATAGCTCGCCTCCTCCAGACGGAAGATGAGGGGCGAGACGTTTCCCCTCGCCCGGCGACCCGAGGTAACGATGAAGACCGTCCGGGGGTATTCGCCCGAGACTCGCTCCGCCTGGTCTTGGAACTCGAAGCCGTGGGCAAAGACCAGGTCGTACCCTTGGGCTGCATAGGTCCGCAGCGCCTCGGTCTGCTCTGCTGGGGTCCGGGCCTCGACATGACTTACCGCAAGCCCAAGCGAGTCGCGGATCCGGATCAGCCCTTGATACGCTCCGGAGTTCCAGGCCG
>JAXDMF010000222.1:0-2879 GCA_034666205.1 Gemmatimonadales bacterium | reverse complement strand
GCTTGAGCGCAATCGCTCGCGCTATGCCGACCCGCTTTCGCATGCCCCCGGAGAGCTCGGCTGGGTACTTGCCCCCCGTGCCGCTCAGGTCCACAACGGCCAGGCTCTCCTCGATCCGCACCCCGATATCGGCTTCATCGTAGCCTCGCCTGGCCAGACCCAGCTTGATGTTCTCGGCAACCGTCATTGAATCGAAAAGTGCGGCGAACTGAAAGACAAACCCGATCCGGCCGCGAAGGGCGGCGAGCTCCTCCCGGTCCAGCTCGTGTACGGTGACATCATCCACCACGACCCTGCCGGCGTCGGGCTCGAGCAGCCCCACAATCAGCTTCAGGGTGACACTCTTGCCCGATCCGGAAGGCCCGATGACGACCGTATTCTGTCCATCCGGGATCTCCAACGAGAGCCCCTGGAGAACGTTGCGTTCTCCGAACGATTTGGAGAGGCTCTCGAGGACGATCACAGCAGCACCAACGCCCAGAAGGCATCCAGCACCAGGATCGCTTCGCAGCCGAGCACCACGGCCCTCGTCGTCGCCTGGCCCACGCCTTCCGCGCCGCCCTTGGCATCGAGTCCGCGGAGGCATCCCATCAGCGCCACGGCCGCGCCGAAGCTGGCGCTCTTCACCAGGCCGAACCAGATGTCCTTGAACTGGTAGAAAAGCTTCAGGCCCTTGAGGAACTCGGCACTCGAGAGATCCAGCAGGTTGATCGCGGTCAGCCAGCCGGAGGTGACGCCGACCGCCACCGCGAACGCGGTGACCACCGGAAACATCAGCGCGGCGGCCAGCACCCGCGGGACCACCAGGTAGGAATAGCGGTCGTACGCCAGCGTCTCCAGGGCATCCACCTGCTCGGTGACCTTCATCGTCCCCAGCTCGGCCGCGATGCTGGCGCCCACCCGGCCGGCCAGGGCCATCCCGGTGAGCACGGGGCCGAGCTCCATCATGATCGTCTTCCCCACGAGTGCACCGACGAAGTACAGCGGAACGGTACCGGTGAAGATGTAGGAGGAGAGCAGGGAGAGGACGATGCCGGTGAAGACCGCGATGAACAGCGCGATCGGCACTGAATCGACGCCGAGGCGCCGCATCTGTCCGGTCAGGAGGGGGAGCCAGGTCCTGACGTCGGCGAAAGCGCGCCCGGCCTCGATGCTTCGGCGGCCCACATGAGAGATGAACCCTTCCCGGGTGGGAGCACGGGATGCCGCGAGGGGTGACACGAGCGGAAGTTAAGCGGGGAAGCGGGGAAGCGGGGAGGCGGGGAAGCTGTGGGACGTGCCCGAACCGATGCGGTACGTGCTTCCTTCCCTGCTTCCCCGCTTTCCCGCGTCCCCGCCGCTCATGCGGCGAAGCTCGCGAGCGCCCGGCCAACCTGACCCTCACGCAGCCGCTTCAGAGCCCGGTCCCTCAGCTGCCGGACCCGCTCGCGGGTGACCCCCAGCATCCCGCCGATCTCCTCGAGCGTGTGTTCCCGGCCTCCGTCGAGCCCGAAATAGAGACGAAGCACCTTGGCGTCCCGAGCGGGCAACGTTCGAAGCGCGAGATCGATCTGCTCCGCGAGGAACCGCTCCATCGCCTGCTCCTCCGGGCCGGCCTGCTCGTCGGCGATGAAACGGTCGAGCAGCGAGCGTTCGCCCTCCGGATCGAGCGGCGCGTCGAGCCGGACATCGGCCGTGTTGAGCGCGGCAAGCGACCGGACCACATCGACCGACAAGCCGAGGTTGGTGGCGATCTCCTCTGGAGTCGGCTCGCGGCGCAACTCCTGACGGAGGGTCTCGGACGTGCGGGTGATCCGAGAGAGATCGGCGGTACGGTTGAGCGGGACCCGGACGGTCCGGCCGTGCCGGGCGAGTGCCGCGAGGATGGACTGGCGTATCCACCACACCGCGTAGGAAATGAATTTGACCCCTTGGTCGGGGTCGAATTTCCGAGCCGCAGTGAGCAGGCCCAGGTTCCCCTCGCCGATCAGGTCGCTGAGGCCCATACCCCGGTTCTGATACTTCTTGGCCACCGAGATGACGAACCGGAGATTGCGCTTGACCAGCTCCTGCATCGCATCGGCGTCGCCGGCCCGGACCAGCCGGGCGACAGCCATCTCCTGCTGCGGCGTGAGCAGCGGGGTCTTGCTGACTTCGAAGAGATACTGGTCGAGGATGTCGCGGTCGGAGTCGTACACGCCAATGTTCCCGGCGGCTCCGGTGCGTCGCCGCCGGCCCGGCTTGGCCGGGAGCGACTTGGCGAGGAGCTCGGCCGCGATCAGGTCATCGGGAAGCGAGTCGTCGGAACCCTTCTCATTCATAGGTGCAAGAGTACCCTTCGATCCTGCGCGAATGGCCGCAATGCGGCCTCTGTCCTCGTTGACACTCGCTGATGCGCGGGCTACGTTTCCGTGCTGCCGCGGCGCCTGTCGAGGGCGGGACAATAGTAACGGGGGCGTAGCTCAGTTGGGAGAGCGCGTGAATGGCATTCACGAGGTCAGGGGTTCGATCCCCCTCGCCTCCATGGCTCCCCCTTCGGCCGACTTTGACCCCGAGTCGCGGGTCGTTGCGCCGCGGCGGACCGGACACTAGAATCCTCTCCGTTTCGCGGGAATAGCTCAGTTGGTAGAGCACAACCTTGCCAAGGTTGGGGTCGCGGGTTCGAGTCCCGTTTCCCGCTCTTCGAGCGTAGGCCCGCGCGGTCGTGCGGGCCCACTGCTGACAGCCCGCCGCTGATGTGAGTATCGGCGCACGGGGTCAGGTTTTAGAGGTGGCAGGCGTGCAAATCCGTGCGGTGCCACACTAAGCGCCTGGGCCGGATTATCGGTCCGAGGTCGGAACATCTGAAGGACACGTCGCGGGGTGGAGCAGTCTGGTAGCTCGCCGGGCTCATAACCCGG
>JAXDMF010000221.1:0-10526 GCA_034666205.1 Gemmatimonadales bacterium | reverse complement strand
CCCGGTGCACCTGGCTACTGCTGGGAAGTCTGGTCTCCGTCGGCCCGGCCAGCGCCCAGACGGTCATGCGCCCCGAGCCTCCGCTCGACTCGGCCCGTGCCGCGGTGCGCGACGCACTCCTGATCCTCCGGGATTCACTCAGCACCATCGATGGGGCGGCCGCCCGGCTTCAGCGAGATTTCCGACAGGCGTCGGGGGCTTCGTTGCTGTCGCGCGCGCGGGTCATGCGAGACGCGTGTGCCCGATCCGAACGCACGGTAGCTCCGACCCGAAGGGCGGTGCTGGACGGGGAGCCGCTCGAGCCGCGTCGAATGAAGCACCGGAGTGAGCTGGTGAAAGCGATGGACCACTTAAGCGGCGCACTGGCGCGGTGCGAGTTGGACTTTGCCGCTATGAGCCGGCCGGGTCAGGGAGAGACCGTGCGAGGTTATGGCAATGACCGCGCGATCCGGGTCCAGTCCGCCTTGCGGAGGTACGAGAACGCTCTCCGTGGGTTCCTCGGCGTCATGGGGATCAAGGTCACACCGCTCGGCGCAAACCCACACCCTTCGGCCGGGTAGCCCGGAAAATGTGGATTCACATGTCCACATTTTGTGGAGGGACCAGGGTATAGCCAGCGTGGCGTGAGGGTTAGGTTTCCACATTCGGTCCACCTAAGAACGGCGTAACCCGAAGAAACATAGGCACTTGCGGCTTCGTCGCTGGTGCCTATCTTTGTGCCACTGGTTGAAGGATACGTGCTGCGACCCCGTGTTTCAGCGTCGGCCTTTAGGCAGGTTCGAGTGGGATATCAGGGGAGAGCGCCGACGCAACCAAGGGCTCAGGCGTTCGTCGATCCTGGTGATCACTCCGACTCGGACAGGTGAAGCCAGTCGCGTGCTTCATCCACCCCGATCTAGCGCCTCGGGGTGCAGTGCGAAGGGTCAGTCCGCGACCCGATCCGACTCGCAGCGCTCGCATAGACGAACCAGGTAGGATGGCCATCCTGGCCTGGGGATGGATGCCAAGGCTTCACCGGGCCCTCCCGAGCGGCGAATCAGCCAACCGGTGGCAGGTGAGAGAAGAACGGCGGCAGAAATGCCCCGACCTTGGATAGTCAATGTGTGGGACGGCCGTCTAGCCACGACTAGACGGCCGTTCCGTTTTTATGTGGGTATGGGCTACGCAGCTAATGGCCCATAGCCAATAGCGTCTGTACTTTCAGGCATGAAGCCGCTCCTCGTTCTGGTGCTGGATGGGGATACCGAGCGCCGGCAGGAGATCCTGACGCTCCTGCGGCAAGCCGGCCACCAGGTGGAAGTCGCAGACGGTGCCCCATCCAGCGAGGCAATCGAACTCCGTAGTTATGACCTTCTGGTGCTCGATCCGGCCCTTCCGAGTGTCGACTTCGCCGCCCTTAGGCAGGCCATTTACTCCGCCGCGCCGGCGATGCCCGACTCGCTGGAGGATGCCGAGCGCCGTCACCTGGCTCTCATGCTCCGGCACACCTCCGGCAACAAACGGAAAGCAGCTCAGCTGCTCGGCATTTCGCGCTCAACGCTGCTCAACAAAGTGAGGAAGTATGGGCTCGAGGCCTGAAACGGTGGCCGGCCGAAGAGCCGGACTGCGAGGCTGGGGCCTTGTAGTGGTCGCGCTGGTGATGCTCTCGCTGAACCCGACTCCGGAGGCAGTGGCCCAGATGCGTGGCCCCATTCCCAACGGCCGGGTTACCTCCGGGACGCTGAGCTTCGACGGTCACGCCACGATGGGCGACTTCACCGGGACGACCAGCACAGTGACTGGGCAGCTTACCGGCGCTCCCGATATCAGCAGTGTGCGAGGTTGGGTGGAGGCGCCGGTCCAGTCGCTCAAGACTGGCGACCGCAAACGGGACAAGGATCTCAACAAATCAATGGAGTCCAGCAAGTATCCCAATCTGCGCTTTGACCTGAACCGGATAACTGCGACGAAGTCTGCCGGCGACAGCATGCCCGTGACCCTGTACGGCACTCTGAACATTCACGGGGTGACCCGGCGCGTGGAGCTCCCGGGGACGATTGCCTTCAACGGGGCGAATGCCCGGGTGCATAGCGACTTTCCTCTGAACCTCAAGGAGTACGGAATTGGCGGGCTGAGCAAGATGCTTGGCATGCTGAAGATGCACGAGAATATCGAAGTGCACGTGGACGTCGTCTTTGGGTTGGGTGCGGGGGGCTGAGAGAGAGAAAACGGCCCGGATCCATGCAGGCATCCGGGCCGGGCCGTCCGTTCGAAGGGGCCGTCGCCCTCCGCCCGTCCGACCATTAGCGGACGAGCCGAACTCTTCCAAGACGAGAGATCACTATTGTGCGGCTGGCCGAGCCACGGGAGAGCCGCAAGGTGGCGTTGGAAAAACCGAGGGTCAGTCCCTGGGGCGAAAAGGTGAACTGACGAGCCGGCCCCGCGAGCGCAACGTGAGCGGCCGCCGGCCCATATTCAGCCCACACCGGGCTCGCCTGCCCTCGCGGCCGGATGGCGAGATTGGCGGAGTCGATGGTTAGCACCAGTACCTGACTGCGGGTGATGGCCATGATACGCGCTCGCCGGTGTGCCGCCACGAGGTGATTAGCCTGAGACTCTACCTCGATGCGATCTACCGCTCCGGAGAGGCGAGGAAGGGCGATTCCCAGCAGCAGGCCGGCGACTGCAACGACCAGCATCAGTTCCACGAGGCTAAACCCTTGTCGCATGGCGCAGGATAGGGGCAGAAGCTGCCTCCGGTGGCACCGTTTTTGTGCGGACAGCGGCGGCAATTTGCGGTCTCGTCGTTGCCATCACGGCAGCCCTTGTGTGGGTGGGTTCCGCACGCGATACTAGCAGGACCCCCGCAGGCCCAACATGAGACGAAGGGCGCCATTGTACACGCCTGAGCTGCTGTTCGGTGAGGTTGGGTTATCGTCGGACCTTCTCAATCACGAGCCATTTCTCGAGCGCGCCAGGCTCCAACGGGAGCAGGAACGCGACGGGTCGGCTCGGCTTGCGCTTGGGGCGTACGTCGTTGCCCGTCTGATCAACAAGCTGCTCACCTTGGAGGCCGGCGCCGACGCGCTCGAGGGCTTCCGCTGGCAGCTCGATGCAGTGCGTCGCCACATTGACGAGCTTCCTGCCGATGTGCCCGAGACCGCTCACCTGGCCGGTATCGCGGCCGCGGTGCCTGCCGAAGGGCGAATTAGCGCCGGTCTTTGGATGAACCTCTCGGCCTACGCCTACTTTCTGGAACATGAGGGACGGCTCGAGGAGAGCCTGGAGATCCTCAATCTGGCTGCGCGAGCCCAGGGACAGGATACCCCCCCGCACGACTTTGCCGCGTACGCGCTGTTCGGCGCCCGGCTCAACCGCCTACTCGCCCGCTGGGACACGGCCACCACGTGCTACGCTGCGGCGGAAGAGGCGGCACTCGCATGTGGCGATGACGTCTCCGCTCTCCGCGGCCGCCTGGGACGAGGTGCGGTCCACCGCGGCCGCGGCAATGTGCCGCTTGCCCGCGAGATCGCGGAGAGCGTGGTTCGTGACGCTTCCAGGCTCAACCTTCCCGAGGTGCAGGCTATGGGGTACGCGGATCTTGGCGCAGTCTACGCGCTCCAAGGCCTGCAACTCGAGGAGGTGGAGGCCCATTACCAGGCGTTCCGCCTCACGCCCGATGCCCACCAGCGCATGCGTACCCTGGGCGACCTGGGAATCGGACTCTATCGGATCGGCGCGTTCCAGGTGGCGCGGCTCGCCTTCGAGATCGTCATCAACTCGAACACGAGCTTCATGGTTCGGTCCAACGCTCTCCTGGAGCTGATGGATCTGGAATCGAGTATGGGTAACCGGGTGTCGTTCGAGCGCTGCCGGGCCATAATGGAGGAGAATGCCGGGCGGCTTTCGCCCAGTTCGGCCACGGACTACCAGTACAAGTTAGGCACCGGCCTCACCCGCTTCGGCCAATCGACGCGGGCGCGAGCGGCGTTGGTGGCGGGATTGGAGCTCGCCGAGCGTCACCAGCTCAACGCCTGGTACTTCAAGATCGAGCAGGCGCTGAACGACCTCACCGAGCGTCCGCAGCAGCCCGAGCCTGTCTCGGCCTCGGAGCTCAGTGAAGCGCCGGCGATACGTGAAATGGAAGTGGGGCTGCGGGAGTACGCCCTGTCTCCTGAATAGACTCGATCGAACCGAGCGTACGTCCCGCCCAAACCGTCTAGTTGTTGGCGCCCTGGGTCTCGAACGACGGCTGTGGCTGATCCGAGGGACCCGTGGCATCGGTGCGGGTACAGGCGGTGCTGAGGGCCGCAGACGCCAGCAGGGCCATAACGATAGCGTAGGTCTTGGTGCGAGACATGTGAGGTCCCTTTCAAGGAAAGGCGATTGTGCCCGGGTACGGGGCCAATCTGAGGGACCGGCGGTGGCGTTTTTAGGGCCCATTTGCGACAAATAGGGGCCGATTTGCGACATTTGCTCCTCGCAGCAGCGCCCGCCGAACGTTTGTCGCGGCTACGCATGCTCGACCCGGACCGATATCAGTGGGTGTGCGGCGACGGCTGGCCGGAAGCGGTGGACGCAATCCGGGCCAAGCCGGTAGAAATGGCCGTCGTGGATCCTCTCCTGGGCGGAGAGGCCAGGGCTCACGGCATCGAGCGCATTCGCCTACTCTTTCCGTCACTGCCGCTGTTGATCTATACGGAGCTCGCGCCGGCCACAGCTGCCGTCCTCCTCCAGCTGGGACGAGCAGGAATCAGGCGTGTAGTGTTCCAACGCTTCGAAGACGCGCCGGCCTCCCTCAGGTCCGCCTTGCAGGCCGAGCTGGAGCAGAGCGCGTCCCAGCAGGTGATGCAGGCGCTCGGGAGCGCCCTCCAGGAGCTGCCCAGTGAGCTGCTCCGAGCGCTCGAAACGATGCTGCATGCCGGCGACGAGGCTCCCACGGTCACCGCACTGGCGGAGCGGGCGCAGCTGACTCGCCGGACGTGCGAGCGTTGGTTTACCAAGATCGGGCTCCCGTCGCCCCGGATGGTGATGGTGCTGACGCGACTGCTGTACGCCCATCGGCTGCTGCTCGATCCGGGATACACCGTGGAGGACGTGGCGCTAAAGTTGGGTTACAGCAAGACAAAAACTTTGCAGATGCACCTGCGGGCGGTGTTTGGGGTCACGGCCGGCGAGCTGCGCGTCTCGCTCTCCACTGAAGAGGCCTTGATGATCGTGACCGACCGCTATTTCAGTCCCATGAGCCAGGCTGCCTCATGACCGTGCGCATCCTCATCGTGGATGACGAGCCGGCGCTGCGCCGGACTCTGGAGCGCGCACTCAGGGCCAATCACTACGAAGTGGTCGCGGTGGCCGACCCGAATTCGGCTTATCAGATGCTGTCGGAGATGACCTTCGATCTGTTGTTGCTCGATCTCCGCTTACCCCAGATCGGGGGCGACACGCTGTTTCTCGCGATCATCCGCCAATGGCCGCGATTGCGAGACCGGGTAATCCTGATGAGCGGCGATCCCTGGTCGGAGCAGATGGACTGGCCGCAGGAGCTAGTCAGCTGCCCGGTTCTGGCAAAGCCGTTCACCCTGGACACCCTGACAAAGACTGTTCGTGCGGTGCTTGCAGCCGCCGACCCCAACACCGACCTCCTCGAGGGGAACGGGCACGGATGAATACTGCGCTTTCCCACGCCCCCGCCGATCCGCTCACCACGCTTCGAGAATACCGGGCGCTCGCACCCTGGGGCCTCCGCGATCTCGCCGCCCTGGCGGGTGGAATTCTCGATGCATCTGGTGTCGTTCCGGTGAATGCCGCGGCGCGGGCCCGACCTAGCGAGCGAACGATCCGTTTCTACGTGGCCCGCGGTCTGGTAAGCCCGCCCGACGGGCGCGGCACCGCGGCGGTGTATTCGTATCGGCACCTGCTTCAGGTCCTCGCGATCAAGCTCAGGCAGATGGAAGGCGCCACACTGGAGTCGATGCTGAAAGAGTTTGCCGGCCTCACCGGCGATCTCATCGAGCGCCGGGCCGCCACCGCGCTGGGGCCGGGACTACCTCCCCCTGATCACCTCCCCTTGCTGCGCACGCCAGGCACCGGACGCGGCCGGGTGGGTCGGGCGGTGATGGCGTGGCTGGCTCCGGTCGAGGGACTGACGGCCGCAAGCTCCCGCTGCCGCCGTATCGCGGTGGCCCCCGGTGTCGAGGTACTGATCGACGAGCAGCACCCTGCTCTCCGGCTCAACGGCGATACTGCCGTCATTGCCGAGGCACTGCGTCAGGCGCTGGCCTCCGTCGTGGGACTGGACACCTCGCCTGCCTTTGCCGAGGATCGTCGAGCGGTCCCGGAGCCGGCATGGAGCCCGATCGAGCATGAGCCCCAGGCCAGTGACGGCTCCCGGGTGAGCTCGGAGAGTCCCGGCTGAGGCACGCCGGTCGCCCTTCCAGCACCAACCCTCACATAATCGAGGATCGAACATGAGTACGATTGTCCTGCTGGTCGTGCTTGCGGGAGTCGTCCTGTGGGTGGCGGGCGCCTACAACGGACTGGTCTCACTCAAGAACCAGGTCGTGAACGCCTGGAAGCAGATCGATGTGCAACTCAAGCGACGGCACGATCTGATTCCGAACCTGGTAAACACGGTCAAGGGGGCGATGGACTTCGAGCGGTCGACTCTCGACGCCGTGATCTCCGCCCGGAACCGCGCCGTCGGAGCCACTGGAGTGCGCCAGACGGCCCAGGCCGAGGGCGAGCTGACGCAAGCACTCGGTCGTCTGTTTGCCTTGACCGAGGCCTATCCTGACCTCAAGGCGACGGGCAACGTGGCGCAGCTCCAGGAGGAGCTCACCAGCACCGAGAACAAGATCGGTTTCGCCCGGCAGCTCTATAACGACGTCGCGACCCAGTACAACACCAGGCAGATGCAGTTTCCCACCAACCTCGTGGCCGGGCTGGCCAAGGCCACGCCGGCCGAGCTCTGGGAGATCCAGGACTCGGCGGAGCGAGCCGTACCCATCGTGGATCTGTCGCTCAACAAACCGACGCCGTGAGCGAAGCAGCCAACCTGTTCGCCCAGCAGGAGGCGAACCGTCGGCGCTCGCGGTGGCTGGTCATCGGCTTCATTCTCTTCTTTGCCTGGGTCGGGTTCGGCGGAGACCTGGCGTTTTATCTACTGACTGAGCACGCGTCGCCCGGCGAGTATCGCCACATAATCCCCTTCATCGGCATCTTCAGCGTTCTCGCAGCAGGAGGGATCTGCTGGTATTCCTGGCGTCACGGAGCGGAACGAGTGCTCTGGTCCACCGGTGCTTGGGAGCTGATCGAGCCGGCGACCCCGGAGCAGAAGCAACTGGTGAACGTGGTCGAGGAGATGGCCATCGCCTCCGGCGTGCCAAGGCCCCGGATCTGGGTCATTCCCGACACTGACCCTAACGCCTTCGCCACCGGTCGCGACGCAGCGACGGCCAGCATTGCGGTGACCGAGGGCTTGCTGGGCAAACTGTCCCGGGACGAGCTTCAGGCGGTCGTGGCGCACGAGATGGCGCACATCCAGAATCTCGACGTGCGGCTGATGACGCTGCTGGCCGGAATGGTCGGCGCGATCGCGCTCATGTCCGACGGTTTGGGGCGGACGATTGGTCGGGGTAGCAGGGCCGGTGCGCGCTGGTCGGGCGGGCGAGGGGGCGGCGGCGGTAAAGGCGGCAACCCGCTCGGTATCCTCATTCTGGTGCTCTGGCTGCTTACGCTGCTGGTGGCGCCGGTGGTCTCGCGCCTGCTTGCCATGGCGGTGAGCCGGAAGCGAGAATACCTGGCCGACGCCACCGGGGCGCAGTTGACCCGTAACCCGATGGCCCTCGCCTCCGCGCTCGAAAAGCTGGAGTTGGCAACCGACGCCACGCAGTCGATCACCAGCGGCGCCGCGCACCTCTGCATTGTGGATCCGGCCCCTGGGGTGCTGGCGTCGAAGGAGGGATTCGTGGCCGACTTCCTTGGCTCCCACCCGCCGATCCGGCAGCGCATCATCCGGCTTCAGGGTATGGCGTATCAGCAGGCTAAGCGGGTGACAACCGCCGCAGGATCTCCGCCGTAAACGTTCCCGGATCAAAGGGCAGATGCACGACATGGTCGGCTCCGGCCGCCGTGGCGGCAGTGCCCGCTCCAGCGACCAGAGCCACCATCAGGTAGGCTCGCTCAGGCTGGGGGACGAACCCCCCGAGCGCATGTGCCCCGGGCGTGTCCGCCCCACCCGCGACCAACACGATCGTGACCCCGATGCGTTCCGACCAGGCTTGCAACTCTGCCACGGTGGCGCGGCGCTCGACCTGAAAGCCGGCGCCCCGCAGGAGCAGGGACACGATGCGCGCCAGATCTTCATCGGGGACGTAGACCAGCGCCGTCCCGCGGCTCAGAGCCGGAGCTTCCCCGGAAGGTCGCTCCAGGTCGAGCATCTGAACGCCGCCGCTCAGGTAGTCCTTGCTCCGCGCTTCCCGCAGCTTTCCGATCCGCTGGACAATGTCCCTGATCCGCTGGAGCGCGACGAGCACCTCGCGGAGACCCTGCCGCTGCTGATCCGCCGTCGCATTCGGTTCGCCCAGCAGCAGCTCCACCTCGGCCAACGCCGCCATGAGTGGGTTGTTGATCTCGTGGTGCAAGGTGACGGTCATCTCGCCGATCGCCGCCAGCCGCTCGGCGCGCACCAAATCCTGCTCGGCCGCGGCGAGCGCCTTCCGCAGCTCGCGGGTGCGGCGCACCCGCTCGAGAATCTGGGGCAGCATGTCACTCAGGGTCGAGTCCTTGGCCAGGTAGTCGTCGGCTCCGCGACGCAGCGCGGCGGCTGCCAACGATTCATTGCCATGCCCAGTGACGAGCACGACCGCGGGCGGGGCCGGCCGGCTCCTGATCGCGTCGAGGACGTCGAGTCCGCTGGTGTCCGGGAGCTGCTGGTCGAGCAGTACGATGTCCACACCGTTGAGTGCCGCGAGTGCCTCGCGTCCTGTGGTGACCTGGATCGCCGGCCCCAACCCATGATTGCTCAGGATGTGCTGAACCAGCCGGGCGATGTCCGGGTCGTCGTCAACCAGAAGAATGCGAGGCAGAGAGCGCTCAGCCATGTGCCGGTGCCGCTCCGGGCCGGAAACCAACGCGGGCGAACTTTTCCCACCCGGTCTTGCCGCGCCAGGCATCCCACAGCCCGCGCAGCCGCCAGTAGAGCGTGAGCTGCCGGTAGCCGAAGTTCTCCAGCACGGCGTACAGGAGCAGAATGAACACCTCGCGCCGGCGGTTGAACGGCAGTAGGTGCCGCTGCAGCCTGTCGGCCAGGCCGTAACGGAAACGCCAGGCCCCCACCAGCACGGCAAAGACATTCACCAGGATGCCGTATCCCAGTGAAGCCAGCAGGAACGCAAGCAGATAGTCGTAACTGAGGAAAGGTTGGCCCAACAGCTTTTCCATGATGAAAAGAAACAGGATGAACAGGTACCCGAGTGCTTCTACCACCGGCCCGTAGTACTCGAACAGCCAGAAGGTGGGCAGCGCGAACCAGCCGATCCGGCCGAACTTGGTTTGCCCCAGCATGGCCCGGTGATAGCGCAAGGACTCCCGAAGTCCCCGGTACCACCGGCCGCGCTGCTTGCGGAGCGATTCAAACGTCTCGGGGACCTCGGTCCAGGCTACCGGGTGTGGGAGGAAGGCGATCCGGCGGTCGTGCAGCTTGTCGAGAATGTAGCGGTGCAGCCGGACGATAATCTCCATGTCTTCACAGACGGTACCCACGCCCTCGCCGACGTACTCCGCTGTCAGCCGGTGCCGCAGGAATGGTGTGAGATACCCGCCGGCGCGAATCACGGTCTCTTTCTCGAAGACCGCGAACACTCCGCTGAGGACAAGAATGGAATGGATGCGGTCGAGTCCGGTCCGTGCCGCGGTGAAGGAGCGCAGGTACTCGACCATCTGGAAGCGGGGGAGCGAGCGGGTCGGAAGGCCGACACTCACCACGCGACTGTTGCGTACGGTGCAGCCGTTGGCGATGGCGACCTGTCCCCCCACGGCCACGACTCGGGGGTCCTCCTGCACCACCCGCATCAGCTCCTTGAGCGCGTGGTCGTCGAGGATCGAGTCTGCGTCGAGAGAGACGAAGTAGGGGGTGGTCGAGGCGTTGATGCCGGCGTTGAGCGCGTCGGCCTTGCCGCCGTTCTCCTTGTCGATGACGACCACCCGCATGACACCAGCCGGGAGGGGAAGGGTGGCTTCGTACATCGCCCGAACCGGAGCGGTCGCCACGGCCGGTCGATAGGGAACTTCGGTCCGCCGCAGCCGGAGAGCATGCTTGAGCTGGTCCAGCGTGGCATCGGTGGAACCGTCATTCACTACCACGATCTCGAAGCGGGGATAGTCCGAGTTCACCAGGCCGGTGACACTGTCCACGATCGTCACCTCCTCGTTATACGCGGGTACGATCATGGTCAGGGGCTTGGTCAGATCCCCTCCGTCAATCAGGTCGAGGTCCTCGATGAAATGGCTCGCCACGCGGCGCCGAACCTGGCGGGCGGACAGCG
>JAXDMF010000220.1:0-3111 GCA_034666205.1 Gemmatimonadales bacterium | reverse complement strand
GATCTCTCCCGTTTAGGGCCGGCCATCAAAGGGGCGATGACACTGCGCCTGCCCCTCAGAAAGCTCTCGTCTCGCCAACACCAGGTGCTCCAGCTGCTCGCCGCGGGTCTGTCGGCGGGGGAGATCGCTCGGCGGCTGGGCTTGTCGGTCAAGACGGTGGAGACCCACCGGGTGCAGGTCATGCACCGGACCGGTATTCACGATCTGGCTGGGCTGGTCCGCTACGCGGTGCGGGTGGGAATCGTTTCAGCCGCTGATGGGAGCGATAGGAATCTGCCACGCCGAATCGTGAACGGGAGCTAGACGGCGGGCCTGGGGGGAGGCTCGCCGCATCTACCCCGATCGGGGAAGCACGCCCGTGCAAGCGGTCGACGGCTCTGGGAGAGATCTTAGCATGGGTCCGAACGCTTCGGACCTCGCTTGAGATCGAATCCCCACAGCGCATGGGAGAGTGACGTGAATCCGACAGCCGTGCGGCCGGTGAGGTTAGCTGTCTGGACAGCCATTCTGGGTATCGTCTGCTTTGCCGCCCTGCTCGGCTGCCGCAAGAAGGCGGCACCCGGGGCACCGCCGCCGCCCGAGGTCAGCGTACTGAGCGTTCAGCAGCAGACCATCCCGGCGCTGTACGACTGGGTGGCCCAGGCCGCGGCGTCCAAGAGCGTTCAAGTCCGCGCCCAGGTCTCGGGCGTGATCGTCGAGCGTCCCTACGTGGAGGGGACCGATGTCCCGAAGGGGAAAGTCCTCTATCGAATCGATCCCCGGACCTATCAGGCCAACTACGAGAGCGCGAAGGCCCGCCTGGCGGAGAGCGAGGCGACGTTCGCCAACGCCGAACGCACCCTGAACCGGCTCAAGCCGCTGCTCGCCGAGCGGGCGGTGGCGCAACAGGACGTCGATAACGCCCAGGCCGCGTATGACCAGAGCAATGCGGCGGTGCTCGATGCCCGGGCCGCGGTGGACGCGGCGAAGAAGAACTACGATGACACGTTTGTCCGGTCCGAGATCACCGGACGGGCTGGACGCGCCATCATGGAAGTCGGGGCGCTCACGTCGGGGTCGGCCGACCAGCTGACGACGGTCGATCAGGTAGATCCGATCTACGTTTACTTCAACCCCTCAGACCAATTCGTCCTCCAGTGGCGGCGGGACATCGCCGCCAAGCGCCTCATACTTCCCCAGGGCGTGCTCGATGTCCAGGCTACCCTGGCCGACGGAAGCATCTTCGGGCAAACCGGAAAGCTGAACTTCGTCGCTGTGGAGCTCCAAACCAACACCAGCGCGCTTCAGCTCCGCGCCGTATTTCCCAATCCTCAGCATACGCTGTTGCCCGGTCAGTTCGTGAGAGTGCGGATCCTTGGTCTCAAGCGCACCGGTGCCATCCTGGTGCCGCAGCGGGCAGTGCAGCAGGGCCTGAACGGCCCCTTCGTCTACGTCCTCGCCGACAGCAACAAGGTGAGCGCACGCCCGGTTGCCGCCACCGACTGGCAGGGGACCCAGTGGATCATCGACGACGGGCTCAAGCCGGGCGACAAGGTCATCGTGGATGGAGCCCAGAAGATCAGACCCGACAGCCCGGTCCGTACCGTGGCATACGATCCCAAGAGCGACAGCACGCTCGCGGCGCGGCCCGACACGACCATCATCGCTCCACCCTCCGCCGCGCCGCCGATCCAGGCCAAGCCCGAGCTGGGAGAGCGGCGATGAGCGACACGCCCGAGATCAGATATCTGTTTATCCGGCGGCCGATCTTCGCGGCCGTCATTTCGATCGTGGTCGTGCTGCTCGGCGCGTTCGCCCTCACCACGCTGCCGATCAACCGGTATCCCCCGATTACTCCGCCCTCGGTCCAGGTGTCGGCGGTCTATCCAGGGGCCACCGCGGAAGACGTGGCCAACGCGGTGGCGGCACCGATCGAGCAGCAGCTCTCCGGGCTCGACGGACTGCTGTACTTCAAGTCGTCCAATGCCAGCGACGGGACGATGAACCTCCAGGTGTACTTCGACCTCTCGCGGGACCTCGACCTGGCGGCGGTGGACGTCCAGAACCAGGTGAACCTGGCCCAGCCTCAGCTGCCCCAGGAGGTCGTGCGCCAGGGGATCACCATCACGAAGGCCCAGACCGATATTCTCGCCGTCATCGGGCTCAGCTCGAAGGATCCTCGCTACGACGCGAGCTATCTGAACAACTACGCCCGGATTTACATCATCGACGAGCTCAAGCGTCTGCCCGGGGTCGGCGACGCTGGCGCGATAGGCTCACTCCAGTTCTCCATGCTGCTGAGCCTCGATCCGGACCGGATGGCCCAGCTCGGTCTCACCGTGGCGGATGTGCAGGCCGCGGTGCAGGAGCAGAACACGACCAATCCGGCCGGCCGGATCGGCCGGGAGCCGGCGGCGCCGGGAAACCAGCTGACTGTTCCGGTAACGACCCTCGGCCGGCTCACTGATCCCAAGCAGTTCGCCGACATCATCGTCCGCGCCAACCCCGATGGCTCGCTGGTCCGAGTCAAGGATATCGGCCGGGTGACGCTCGGCTCCCAGAGCTACGACCTGGTCGGCCGGGTGAACGGCGTTCCCACCGCTGCCATCCGCCTCTACCTGCGGCCCGGCGCTAACGCGCTCAACGTGAAGCAGGCGGTCGTGGCGCGAATGAACGAGCTGGCCAAGAGCTTCCCGGCAGGGGTAACCTGGTTCATCCCCTTCGATACCACCCCATTCATCACGGCATCGATCAGCGAGGTGGCCAAGACCCTCTTCGAGGCGATGGCCCTGGTGACGCTGGTGGTGTTCATCTTCCTGCAGAGCTGGCGCACCACACTGATCCCGGTGTTGGCGGTTCCGGTCGCCATCGTTGGGACGTTCTTCGGCCTTCAGATGCTGGGCTTCCAGATCAACCTGCTCACACTGTTCGCGCTGGTGCTCGCGATCGGCATCGTGGTGGACGATGCGATCGTGGTCATCGAAAACGTCGAGCGGATCATGGCCGAGGAGAAGGTGTCGCCGCGGGTGGCGGCCGACCGGGCCATGGGTCAAGTGGCGAGCGCGCTGATTGCAATCGTGCTCTCGCTCTGTGCCGTGTTTCTCCCGGTGGCGTTTCTTGGTGGGATCACTG
>JAXDMF010000219.1:0-11666 GCA_034666205.1 Gemmatimonadales bacterium | reverse complement strand
CTCCTCGACGCCGGCCCAGTCGCTGACCACGATCCCCTTGAAGCCCCAGCGGCGCCGCAGCACATCGGTGAGTAGCCATTGATTCGCGTGCGCCGGGGTGCCGCCAATGTCGTTGAATGCGGCCATGATCGAGCCTGCGCCGGCTCGCACCGCCGCCTCGAACGGAGGCAGATAGACCTCCCAGAGAGTCCGCTCGGACACGTCCGCGGTGTTGTAGTCGCGCCCCCCCTCGGCCGCGCCATAGGCGGCGAAGTGCTTGGCTGTCGCCAGCATGGTGTTGGCTGCGGAGAGATCCCCACCCTGGAACCCGCGCACTCGGGCCGCCGCCATGGCTGAGCCCAGGTAGGGGTCCTCGCCCGAGCCCTCCACCACCCGGCCCCAGCGCGGGTCACGCGCGATATCGACCATGGGGGCGAAGGTCCAATGAATTCCGTAGCCGGTGGCCTCGATGGCCGCAATGCGAGCCGCGCCCTCTACCGCGACGGGATCGAAGCTGGCGGCCTCGGCCAGGGGCACGGGGAAGACCGTCCGCCAGCCGTGGATCACGTCCTGACCGAAGAGCAAGGGGATGTGCAGCCGCGACTGCTCGACCGCGACACGCTGCATCCGCCGGGTTGCAGCCGCACCCCAGAAGCCCAAGAACGAGCCGATCCGGCCCTTCCGGACCTGCTCCTCGCCACCGGCGGCGGTCGTGGGACCGGTCTGATTCCAGTCAGCCGGGGCCATGGCCAGCTGCCCCAACTTCTCTTCGAGAGTCATGAGCGCGAGCAGGGAATCGGCCAGGCGCGAGCCCCGGTCCGCCGGGCACGGCGTTACTGCGGAGGATGGACTACCAGGGTGGGGCTGGCGCGCGCAGCCCGGAAGGGCCGCGGTAACTGCGGCCAGGAGGACCGCGCCGCAGAAGCGATAGGGTCCCACCGCACCTCTCTCGACGGTCTGCCGTCCCAAAGGATTTATCCACATATCCGACTCGGCCACTCCGAACGATCTGCCGTTCCGGCAATCTTGACAAAATTGTAAAAAATGTAAACGATTACAAGAACATCGCCGCTCGCCCGTCGCACAGCGCGTCGGTGCCCAGCCACTCCCGGTTGGCGGCAGCCGGGACGGGCGCCGCCAGCTCCGGCCGTCTCGATGATCACGATCAAGGATGTCGCCCGTGCGGCCGGAGTCTCCGTCGCCACGGTGTCCCGGGTCCACAACGGCAGTGACCTGGTCAAGGAAACCACCCGCCGGCGGGTAGACGAGGTCGCCCGCCGCCTGGGCTACAGCCCGCACGGGGCCGCCCGCAGCCTCATTACCAGCCGCACCAGCACTCTCGGCGTGCTGCTTCCCGATATCTACGGCGAGTTCTTCTCCGAAGTGATCCGGGGGATCGATCAAACCGCCCATCGGCACGGCTACCACCTGCTGGTGTCCAGCTCACACGACGACCGTTCCGCGGTGGAGACGGCGCTGCGGTCAATGTGGGGCCGGGTGGACGGCCTCATCGTGCTGTGGCCGGACTTGGACGAAACCGCCGTCCCCAACCTCCCGGCAGGGTTTCCCCTCGTCCTCCTCAGCGCCCCGATCGGGCCGAACGGCTTCGACGTCATCACCGTGGCCAACTTTGAGGGCGCCTACGCGATGGTCTGCCATCTCCTGAGCCTGGGGCACCGGCGGATCGCGATCATCAAAGGCATCGAGGGGAATGCCGATGCCGCCGAGCGGCTCAGGGGCTATCGGGGCGCGTTAGCGTCCGCCGGGCTCGGGTCCAGCGCCATCGAGGTTGCGGGGGAGTTCAACGAGTCCTCTGGCTTTCGGGCCGCTAACGTGCTGTTGGCCCGGGAGGTTCGACCCAGCGCGATTTTCGCGGCCAACGACGCGATGGCCATCGGGGCGCTCAGCGCGCTTCGAGAGGCCGGACTCCGGGTGCCGGAGGACGTGGCCCTGGCCGGGTTCGACGACATCCCCATGGCACGCTATCTGGATCCCGCGCTCTCCTCAGTTCACGTCGACATCAGCGCGCTGGGCGAGCGCGCCGCCCTTCGGCTCCTCGCGGCCGTGCGCGACAAAGACAAGCACGAACATCGCGCGGAAACGTTGCCCACCACACTGGTCCTGCGGCGCTCTTGCGGCGCGGCCGCTCCCTCCTCGTTGCCCACGGCGCAAGGAGCAGGACCAGCCACCATCACCATTTCCCCCCTGATGAGGCGCATATGAAGATGAGTTTTGTCTTCCACGGCTGCTGGGCGCTGGCTGTTGTCATGGTCGCGACGACCGTGCCGTCGGGACGGATCTCCGCCCAGACCAGCACCGCGAGCATCCGTGGCACCGTCACCGACTCCGCCCGGGTCCCCGTTGCCGCGGCGGAGGTGATAGCACGCAACGTGGCGAGCGGGGTACAGCGCAGCTCCTCCACCAACGACCGCGGCTTCTACTCGCTATCGGGTCTGACGCCTGGCAACTACGAGCTCACCATCCGGCACATCGGAAGCGCGCCGGTGGTACGCCCGGTCCAGGCGCAGGTGGGCCAGAATCTCACGCTCGACTTCCGGCTGGCACCGGCGACGGTCCAGCTCCAGGAATTGGTGGTTGAGGCAGCACCGGCCGAGACCCAGACTACCGAGACTGCCACCAACGTTACCCAGGCGCAGATCCAGAACCTGCCATCGAGCAGCCGCAATTTTCTGGATCTGGCGCAGCTGGCGCCGGGCGTGCGGGTCACCCCCGATCGCATCAACGGCACCAACAAGTCGTTCGCCTCGGGCGCCCTGCCGGCGGACAACATCAACGTCTTCATCGACGGTCAGTCGTTCAAGAACGACATCACCGTGGGGGGTGTCGTAGCGCAGGATGCGAGCCGCGGCAATCCTTTCCCCCGAAACGCGGTGCAGGAGTTCCGGATCATCACCAACAACTTCAAGGCCGAATACCAGAAGGCGTCCAGTGCCATCATCACGGCGGCCACCAAGTCGGGCGGCAACGAATGGCAGGGAAGTGTGTTCACGGGCTACCAGAACAAGGCGCTGGTGGCACTCGACACCTTCCAGCGGAAGGACAAGGCCGATCCCACTCTGGCGGTGCCATTTCAGGAGCCGGACTACAGCCGGGTTCTCAGTGGTCTGAGCGGGGGAGGGCCGCTGGTCCGCGACAAACTCTTCTTCTTTGGCGCGTACGAGGGGAACTACCAAAATCGCCAGGGGGTCACTCGTTTTAATGGGGACGCGGCCACCTGGCCGCCAGCGATCGCGGCGTTACAAGGGGAAGCCCATACCTCGCCTTTCCGCTCGAGCCTCTTCTTCGGCAAGCTCAGCTTCAACCAGAGCGAAAAACAGCTCTTCGAGCTCACGGGCAACTTCCGTAAGGAGACCGACAAGCGCCGGTTCGGAGGCCAGTTCGGTGAGACTTTCCGCGCCTTCGAGGCGGGCGAGAACCTGCGAAACAACGTGTTCGATGCCGGGCTTAAGCACACGTTCTTCGGGCACCAGTGGGTGAACGAGGGCCTGGTCAGCTACCAGTGGTACCAGTTCAACCCCCAGCCGTTCAACTTCGATCTCGTCGGTCTCAATTACAACGGGATCGGGCGCATCGGCGGAGCGGACTCCCGGCAGGATCTTACCCAGCGACGGGTGTCATTCCGGGACGACCTCACCTTTTCGGGCTTTCAGGCCGGTGGTTCCCATGTCATCAAGCTGGGCGGCAATCTCGACTTCGTTCGCTACAAGATGAACAAGCAGCTCAACGAAAATCCGGTATTCACCTTCGATGCCAGCAACGGCTTTGCCTTTCCCATCGCAGCGTCATACGGTTTCGGTGCTCCGGAGATCGATGGGAATAACAAACAGCTGGGTCTCTACGTACAGGACGACTGGAGCCCCACTTCTCGTTTTCAGATCAATGCCGGGGTTCGCTGGGATTACGAGTCGGGGATGAACAATCGCAACTTTGTCACCCCACAGGCAGTTCGCGACTCTTTGACCGCCTATCGGAGCCTGCTCTTCATCGACATCGACCCGACCCGTTATTTCACCGACGGAACCCAACGCAAGGCCTTCACCGGAGCGTTTCAGCCGCGGCTCGGCCTCTCCTATGCGCTGGACGAAGCCCGCAACACCACGGTATTCGTGGCGGGCGGGCTGTTCTATGACCGTATTGGGTTCAACGCCTTTATCGATGAGAGCTACCGGCGCCAGCATCCTAACTTCACCTTCCACTTCGCCAGCGCGGCGAACGGTGACACTTTGGCATGGGATCCGGCGCTCATGAGCCGCCACGGTCTGGATAGCGTCATCGCGGCCGGCCAGGCTCCTCCGCAGGAGGTGTTCCTCATTCCCAACAATCTCAAGCCACCCAAGTCCTATCAGTTCAGTGGCGGGGTGCGGCACGCTTTCGGTAACGTCCTGACCTCTGTTACCTACACCGGGGTTCGGGGCCGGAATGGCTTCTCCTACGAGTGGGCGAACGTCGCACTGGATCCGGCGCGGAACGACTGCTGCATTTCGAGCAACGTGCCGGCCTACCAGAATGTGTTGGTAGGCAACAACTCGGTGCGGAGCTGGTATGATGGAATGGAAGTGAGGGCCGACCGGCCATACCGGCGCACCGGGGATGGTGAATATGGCTGGGGGGTGGGACTGGCCTATACCCTGTCCTGGGCCTACGCCGAGGGCGGCGACCTCTTCAGCTTCCCGACTATCACGGCGGGGTTCAATGCCAAACACCCGATCGATGATGACCAGCGGCATCGGGTGGTGGTCAACTGGGTCACCGACGTCCCCTTCGCGTTCGGGATCCAGTTCAGCGGCCTGGTGACGGTTGCCTCAGGCAAACCGTTCAAGAAGGTCAGCTTTGTCGGTGGCGGCGGGACAGAGCGAATCAACCTTGGTTTCGAGCGGTCGCCGACATTCAAGAACGTCGACTTGCGGCTACGGAAAGACTTCCCGAACTTCGGCGGAACCCGGCTAGGGGTGACTGGCGATCTCTTTAACGCCTTCAACACCCAGAATCTGGGATGTTTCGGGGACACATTCATCCGTGGCGACGGCACGCCCGACCCGGGCTTCGGCAAAGCGACATGCACCATTAGTGACCCCCGTCGCTTCCAGCTCGGCTTCCAGTACGACTTCTAATCTCTCACTGCCCGGCGGCTGGACCTGCGAGTCCGGCCGCCGGGTTTTCATCCGGAAGACGACGGTGCATGCCCGTTTCGTGAATGAGAGACCGCGCGCGCGGGGCCAGCTCCCTTGGCTACTACTCCTCGCCGCGGCGCTGGCACTGGGCTGCCACGCTCCGGCGCCACCGGCGCCGATCGCGAGCGTGCCCAGCTGGCGGCCCTCGGTTCGAGAAACCGCCTTCCTCGACACTCTACAGCGCCGCACCTTCGACTTCTTCTGGCAGCGTACCAATCCGCTGAACGGCCTGACCCCCGATCGCTGGCCCACCAAGTCTTTCTCCAGCATAGCGGCGGTTGGATTCGCCCTCACCGCATACCCTATCGGGGTGGAGCGGGGCTACGTCACCCGAGCCGACGCACGGGACCGGACACTCACGACGCTCAAGTTCTTCTGGCAAGCTCCGCAGGGCGATGCGATTTCCGGAATGACTGGGAACAAAGGGTTCTTCTACCACTTCCTCGACCTGGAAACCGGAAAACGGTTCGAGCGGGTCGAGCTCTCCACCATTGATACCACGCTCCTGCTCGCCGGGATGTTGTTCTGTCAGATGTACTTCGACCAGAAGGATCCAGCCGAGGCGGCGATTCGGGCCTACACGGATTCCATTTACGGGCGGGTTGACTGGCATTGGGCCGAGCAAAGGCGGCCCCTCATCAGTATGGGATGGGACCAATCGAAAGGCTGGAATACCTACGACTGGCGGGGATACGATGAGGCGATGCTGGTCTATGTCCTGGCCCTGGCGTCGCCCACGTTTCCCATCGAGCCTGCGGCCTGGAATGCGTGGACCTCGACCTACCGCTGGGGCCGGTTCCACGGGAAAGAGCACGTCGGATTCGCGCCGCTCTTCGGGCACCAATACTCCCATGCCTTCATCGACTTTCGCGGGATCCAGGACTCCTATATGCGGCGGCGGGGAATCGATTACTTCGAGAACTCGCGCCGGGCGACCTACAGCCAACGATCATACGCGATGGCCAACCCCATGGGTTGGACCGGCTACGGCAATGACTCGTGGGGCCTCACCGCCTCGGACGGGCCCACCGACGACACCATAACGGTGCGGGGCAAGCGGCACCCGCTCTACGGATACGCCGCGCGGGGCGCGTCGTTCACCGAGATCCGCGACGACGGCACCATCGCGCCGGCGGCGGCGGGTGGCTCGCTCCCATTCGCGCCCGAGATTACGCTGTCGGCGCTCGTGGCCATGCGGGAACGCCACGGCGAGTCGCTCTTCGGGGAATACGGTTTCCTCGACGCGTTCAACGAGTCCATCCCCTCCGACCTTCGGATCAAGCATGGACGATTCGTGCCCGGACGAGGATGGTACGACACCGACTATCTGGGAATCGATCAAGGTCCGATCCTGATCATGGCCGAGAACTATCGCAGCGGGCTGGTGTGGCGTTACCTGCGGCGTAACCCATATGTCGTCCGCGGTCTCAAGCGGGCCGGCTTCACTGGCGGCTGGCTGGACCAGGTGCCGTCTCAATGATGTCGCAGACTGTCAGGGTGACAGTCGCTTGGGTCGCTCTTGGCCTCCTGACTGCCTGCGGTAGCAATAGGGGCGAGGAGGGCAAGCGGACCACGCTTCGTTTCTGGGCATTCGGTCGTGAGGGCGAGGTGTTGCAGGAGTTAATCCCGGAGTTCGAGCGTCAGAACCCCGGGATCCGAGTCAAAGTGCAGCAGATTCCCTGGACCGCAGCTCATGAAAAGATGCTCACGGCTTACGTCGGGGACGCCACCCCGGACCTGGCCCAGGTGGGCAATACCTGGATCCCCGAATTCGCCGCGCTCGGCGCCTTGGAGCCGCTGGACCGATGGATCGCCGGCTCCTCCGTCATCGACTCGTCCGGATATTTCGGCGGCATCTGGAACACCAATGTCATCGGCGACACCGCCTTCGGCATCCCTTGGTACGTCGATACCCGGGTTCTCTTTTATCGCAAGGACATCCTGGCCCGCGCCGGATATCGCCAGATGCCGACGAATTGGGCGGAGTGGCGAAAGTGCATGGAAGCGGTCAAGCGTCAGGCGGGGCCCGATCGCTATGCCATCTTCCTGCCGACCAATGAGTGGGCCCAGCCCTACGTGCTCGCCATGCAGGCCGGCTCGACGCTGCTCGACGTGCGGGGCCGCTATGGCGCGTTCTCCGAGTCGGCGTTTCGGCGGGCGTTCGACTTCTACATCGGTCTCTACCGGGCCGGGTTGGCGCCGACCCTCGGCAACATCGAGATCGCCAACGTGTATCAGGAGTTCGCCCGCGGTCGTTTCGCCATGTACATCACCGGGCCGTGGAACCTGGGAGAGTTCCGCAGCCGTCTTCCAGCCGAGTTGCAGGATCAGTGGAGCACCGCGCCGCTTCCGGGGCCAACCGGCGACTCGTCGGGTGTCTCGCTCGCCGGCGGGTCGAGCCTTGCGGTGTTTCGAGCCTCGCCCCATAAGGATGCGGCGTGGCGGCTGGTCGAGTACCTCTCCACGACCAAGCAGCAGGAGCGCTTCTACCGCCTCACCGGCGACCTCCCCGCCCGGGTCGAGACCTGGCGCAGCACTGGTCTGGTGGACGAGCCCAAGTCCCACGCGTTCTGGGTCCAGCTGCACCGGGTTCGCCCCGTCCCGAAAGTGCCGGAGGTCGAGATCATCGCCACCCGGGTGCTCGAGTCTGCTGAGCAGGTGATCCGGGGCGGGCGGCCGGTGGGTGGGGTGCTGAAGGAGCTGGATCGCGACGTCGCTCAGATCCTGGAAAAACGCCGCTGGATGCTGGACCGGGCCGCCCAATCGTCCGTTAGCAGGGCACCCGCCCGATGAAGGTGCCGACCAGCGCAGAGCAGGGTGGGGCGGCCTGGCTCTTCCTGACGCCCGCGCTCACCTTGATTGGCCTGTTCTTCTTTCTGCCGGTGGTGGCATCCTTTCTCCTCAGCTTTACCGACTTCGACATCTACGCCATCGCCGACCCCGCGAACGTACGACTAGTCGGACTCAGGAATTATCTCCGTCTGATCGAGAGCCCGATCTTCTGGATCGCTCTCAAGAACACCTTCTATTTCGTGCTGGTCGGCGGCCCGCTCACCATGGCCGTCGCCCTCGGAGCCGCTCTCCTGGTGAATGCCCCCTTGGTGCGATTCAAGAGCTTTTTTCGCACCCTGTACTTCGCGCCTTTCATTACCACCCTGGTGGCTGTGGCCATCGTCTGGCGCTACCTCTATCACCGTCAGTACGGGCTGGTCAACTACGCCCTCGGTGCCGTGGGGATCCACCCGGTGGACTGGCTGGGCGACCCGCGGTGGGCCATGCCCGCCATCATCCTGCTCGCCGTCTGGAAGAACTTCGGCTACAGCATGCTCATTTTCCTCGCCGGCCTGCAGGCCATTCCCCAGGAGCTGTATGAGGCTGCCTACCTGGATGGCGCCGGCCCCTGGCGCCGATTCCGCCACGTGACCGTGCCGATGCTCGGCCCCACCCTGGTCTTCGTTGGGCTGATCACCATGATCGGATTCTTCCAGCTCTTCGCCGAGCCCTACGTGATGACCCAGGGTGGCCCGCTGCGGAGCACTACCAGCATGGTGTTGCTGATGTACGAGGAGGGCTTCCGCTGGTGGCGGATGGGCTATGCTGCTGCCGTCACCTTTGTGCTCTTCCTGGTAATCCTGGTGTTCATGCTGATCCAGCGCCGGCTCCGCCCTGAGGAGGCCGGATGAAGGCCCGCCTCGGAGTCGTCGCGCTGTACCTGGCGCTTATCGTGGGCGCGCTGCTGGCGCTCGGGCCTATGCTCTGGATGCTCGCAGCCTCCTTCATGCCCACCGGGGAAGCGAACACCTATCCGCCCAGGCTGCTCCCCAGCAGCCCGACGCTGGAGCACTACCGCACCCTGTTCACCCGACTGGACCTGGGGCAGAACCTGCTCAACAGCGCCATCATCGCCCTGACCGTGACTGGTTTGTCGCTGCTGATCAACTCCATGGCCGGGTATGCTCTCGCCAAGCTTCGGTTCCGGCTACGCGATCGCCTGTTCCGCACCCTCTCGACCGGCCTGCTGCTCCCGGTGCAAGTCTCGATGCTTCCTCTCTTCCTGATGTTCAAGGAGCTCGGCCTGGTCAACACGTACTGGGGCGTCATCATTCCGTCGCTGGCCAGCATCTTTGGCATCTTTCTGATCCGGCAGTACACCCTGGCTCTCCCCGACGACCTCCTCGACGCCGCGCGCATCGACGGCGCCAGCGAGCTCCGGATTTACTGGTCGGTAGTGCTTCCGGTGATCCGTCCCATCCTCGCCACCATCGCGATCTGGACCTTCCTCACCACCTGGAACGATTTCATGTGGCCGTTGATCGTCCTGAGCGACGAGTCGAAATACACCCTTCCGGTCGCGCTGGCGAACCTCTCGGGCGAGCACGTACAGGACACGGAGCTGATGATGGCCGGCGCAGTGATCACGGTCCTGCCGGTGATGCTCGTGTTTCTGCTTCTCCAGCGGTACTACATCGAGGGCGTGACGGCCGGCAGCGTGAAGGGCTAAACAATGAGCCTCATGCTCGCCTTCCTCACGTTGCTGGCGCAGGGGCCCCCCGACTCGACGCAACTCCTCGACGACTTCGAGAGCACGGGCCATTGGAGCGCGCTCCCCTCGGAGGGAGTGGCGCTCACCATCCGGTCGGACCAGGGTCGAACCGGGCACGATCGGGCGATGCGCCTGGACTTCGATTTCCAGGGCCGCGGCGGCTACGCCATTGTCCGCCGGGCCCTCAACCTGGATTTGCCCGAGAATTACGAGTTCAGCTTCTGGATCCGGGGCGACGCGCGACCTAATACTCTGGAGTTCAAGCTGATCGATGGAAGCGGTGACAACGTCTGGTGGTATACCCGCCCGAGCTTCGCTTTCCCCCGTCAGTGGCAGAAGATCACCATCAAGCGCCGACACATCCGCTTTGCCTGGGGACCGGCCGGTGGCGGCGATCTGCGCCACGCCGCCACGCTGGAGCTGGTGGTAACCGCGGCGCAGGGTGGCGCCGGATCGGTGTGGGTCGACGATCTGACGTTCCGCCGCCGCCCACCCGACCGGCCGTATGATCTCACTCCACGGGTAACGGCGTCGGCCGGTTCGACTCCAGAGGCGGTACTCGACGGCTCCGAGTCGACTGCCTGGAAGGTTCGCGGCGGCAGCGGGCAGTGGCTCGCGCTCGACTTCCTGCGGCCACGGGAGTACGGCGGCCTGGTTCTCGAATGGGCGCCGGGCCGCCAGGCGGCTGACTACGTCGTAGAGACGTCCGCCGACGGAACGGACTGGGCCCCGGCGTATACGGTGCAGGGCGGAAACGGCGGACGGGACTACCTCTACTTACCCGAGAGCGAGAGCCGTTATCTCCGGCTCCGAGTGGAGCGAGACGCAGGCGGCGGCCTCTCCTTGCGCGAGCTGCGGGTGCAACCTCTGGACTGGGCCGACTCACCCACCGCCTTTTTCCACGCGATTGCGGCCGAGGCTCCCCGGGGAACGTATCCGAGGTACTTCTCGGACACCCAGACCTTCTGGACCGTGCTGGGGGCGAGCGGAGATGGGAAACGAGGGCTGCTGAACGAGGACGGCGCGCTGGAGACCGGCCAAGGCCGGTTCTCCATCGAGCCCTTCGTGTTCTCCGGTGGTGAGCTCCTGACCTGGGACGACGCGCGCCGAACCCAGCGCCTCGATCGAGGGGACTTGCCGATTCCCATCGTGGACTGGAGCACGGACCGGCGGATCGGCCTCAGTGTCACCGCATTTGCCGCCGGCCCCGCCGGCGCGTCTTCGCTTCTCGCCCGATATCGCGTCAGCAACCGGTCCAAGCGGGCGATTCGCGCCACGCTCTTCCTTGCCCTGCGGCCTTTCCAGGTCAATCCGCCGTGGCAGTTCCTCGGTACCCCCGGTGGCGCTGCGCCGCTGCATCTGATCACCTATGAGCGGCGTGTGGTTACTGCCGACTCGCAGACCGTCGTTGCGGTGACACCGCCGGCCGGGTTCGGCGCCACCTCGCTCGATCGCGGTGACATCGTCGAACATCTCCGCAGCGGCGTGCTGCCCCGGCTCGACCGGGTAGCGGATTCGGCGGGCCGGGCGTCGGCAGCGCTCGCCTATCCGCTCGAGCTCGCCCCAGCGGGCCGCCGCGATGTGTGGGTGGAGATCCCATTGTACGGCACGCGCGGGCGGGTCCCGGCTCTCGCCACGGTCGCGGCAGCCAATGCCTATGGCGAGAGTCGCCTCGGCACCACAGTTCGCGAGTGGTCGAACCGGCTGGATCGGGTGGGCCTCCGTCTACCTGCTTCCGCCGGCGACATTGTGGCCACCATCAAGGCGAACCTGGCCTACATCCTCATCAATCGCGAAGGGGCAGCGATCGAACCCGGTGCCCGATCCTATCGCCGGTCGTGGATTCGCGACGGCGCAATGATCTCAGCCGCGCTCCTCCGGTTGGGCCAGGCGGACGCGGTAAAAGCGTTCCTCGAGTGGTACGCTCCGTATCAGTATCCCAACGGGAAAGT
>JAXDMF010000218.1:0-4108 GCA_034666205.1 Gemmatimonadales bacterium | reverse complement strand
GGCAACGGCTCCCGCCTCTCCCTCATCGCCGCCCTTTTACACCATGCAAGACGCCGAGGAAATGCTCACCGTCATTCAGCGTCTGGATCCCTCCGGTATCGGTGCGCGCGACCTCCGGGAATGCCTGCTCATCCAACTGGTCGAGCTGGCCGACACGGCCTCGCTTACCTACCGGCTGGTGTTCGAGGCATTCCCCGATCTCATTGCCCATCGCTGGAACGACCTGGCCAAGCGCTTTGGGGTCGAGCCGGTGGCGGTACAGGCCGCGGCCGACCAGCTCTCCCGGCTCGACCCCAAGCCCGGCCTCAGGTATTCCGAGCAGACCGACGGCTACATCATCCCCGACCTGATCGTGGAAAAGATCGGCGTGCGCTACCACGTCTTCCTGAACGACACCGGGATGCCTCGGCTGCGTCTGAGCCGCTCCTATCAGGAGATTGCGCGCGACAAGAAAAAGATGACGCCGGAGAACCGCGAGTTCATTGCCTCCAAGATGAATAGCGCGAACTGGATGATTCAGGCGATCGAGCAGCGGCGGCAGACCATGTTGAAGGTGATGAACTTCATCGTGGACCGGCAGCGTGACTTCTTCGAGAAGGGCATCGAGTACCTCAAGCCACTCACCCTGCGCGAAGTGGCCGAAGTGATCAACATGCACGAATCCACCGTCAGCCGGGTGACCAACGAGAAATACGTCCAGACCCCGCGTGGGGTCCTCCCGCTCAAGTTCTTCTTCTCCAGCGCGCTCTCGACCTCATCCGGCGAGGATGCCAGCGCACGTTCCATCCGGGCCAAGCTGGAGAAGATGGTCGGCGAGGAGAACAGCGCGAAGCCGCTCACCGACCAGCAGATCGTCCACCTCTTCCAGGAGCAAGGGATCCAGATCGCTCGCCGCACGGTCGCCAAGTACCGCGATCAGCTCGGCATCCTTCCGGCCCGAATGCGGAAACGGGTATGACCGTGGCTCCGGTCGAGGCGCTGGATGTGAGCGTACTCGTCCCGGCCAAGGACGAGGCGGAAAACCTCCCAGAGTTCCTCCAGCGTTGCGCGCAGGCGCTCGGCCCAGCCGGGTTTTCCTTCGAAGTGATCGTCGTCAATGACGGGTCGCGGGATGGCAGCGATCGGGTGCTCCGTGACCTGGGGCGCCAGTACCCGTTCCTGGCGGTGGTCACCCACCGCCGCCAGCGCGGGATCGCCGACTCGCTCCGGTCCGCCGGCGACATAGCCCGGGGCGATATCTTCGTCTTCTACCCCGCCGACCTTCAGTATCTGCCGGAGGATATCCCCGGCCTGGTCGCCCCTATCCTGCAGGGCCGGGCCGACATCGTCACCGGCACCAAACAGGGCAAGTACGAGAAGGCCTTCGTCTCGAGTGTCTACAACGGCCTGTCACGCTGGTTGTTCGGCGTGCGGGTGACGGACCTGAACTCGGTCAAGGCCTACCGCCGTGAGGTCATGCTCGGCGTGCCGCTGCGTCCCGACTGGCATCGCTACATGGTGGTGATTGCGGCCGCGGACGGGTATCGCCTTACCTCCCTCCCGGTTCCTCTGTATCCCCGCCGCGCGGGGACCTCGAAGTTCAATTGGAAACGCATACCAGTTGGACTGTTCGACCTGATCTCGGTCTGGTTCCAGCTTCGGTTCGGTCGCAAGCCCATGCTCTTCTTCGGCGTCGGCGGCGCCATTCTCTTCGTCATCGGTTTCCTCGCCGGTATTGCCGCTCTGGTGCTGCGTTTCGGCTACGGCATCGGCCTCCGCCCATTGTTGAATTTGGTCGAGATGATGGTGATCAGCGGCATTGTCCTGTTCGGATTCGGCTTTCTGGGCGAGATCATTGCCGGACTGCGTGAGGAGACCCGGGAGATCGCCCGCGACCTCGCCCGGCTCGAGAAGCCCGACGTCAGGGACTGACCGGTGAGGGTCGTCTTCCTGACCCATAACTATCCCCGTTGGCCAGGTGATCTTTCGGGATCGTTTCTCGGGACGCTGGCCTCGGCCCTGGTCCGCCGGGGTGTCGACGTGCGCGTGGTGGCGCCGAGTGACTCGGGGCAGGGGGGCGCAACAGCCGTGGACGGCGTACCGGTTCGCCGGGTTCGCTACGCGTCGGCCGACTCCGAGGTCCTCGCGTACCGCGGCACCATGCTGACCGCATTGCGCCGGCCTGGCGGGTGGGCGGCGCTGCTGGGCCTCTGGCGGGCACTCCGCCGCGCGGCTCGCGAGGAGCTCGAGGCCGGTGCCGATCTCGTTCACGCTCACTGGTGGGTGCCCGCCGGGCTCGCCCTTCCACCGGGCGCACGTAGCGTGCTCACCGTACACGGCACCGACGCAGCGCTGCTCCGGCGCTCGCGCATCGCCCGGCGATTGGCCCGACCCGTCTTCCGGCGCGCGCAGGTGGTTACCACCGTTTCGCGCGAGCTCGCCGTGTGGGTGCAGAACGGGACCGGACGCCACGTTGCCCCCTCCCACATCCAAGCGATGCCGATCAGGAGCAGCAACTTCCCCTGGAGTCGGGGTGGCGGAGGGGCCGTCGTGATCGCCCGGCTTACCCCCCAGAAGCGCGTACGCCTCGCCATCGACGCGGTGGCCACCCTCGTCTCCTGCGGCCACAACCTCCCGCTCACCATCGTGGGGGACGGCCCCGAGCGGTCCGGCCTCGAGCAGCACGTTGCCAAACTCGGGCTCTCCGAGTTCGTCCGTTTTGTGGGAAACGTCGACAGTGCGGCGATACCGGACTATCTCGCTCGTGCCGATATCATGATCTTCCCCTCTCGGGAGGAAGGGTTCGGATTGGCCGCGGCGGAGGCGCTGATGGCCGGGGTACCCGTCGTCGCTTGCTGGGACGGCGGCGGCGTTCTCGATATCGTGCCGGAAACGGGCGCGGGACGACTCACGCTTCCCTCGGCGCCGGCCATGAGCGACGCGGTCCTGAGCATCCTGCAGGACCCGGATCGGCGCGAAATGGCCCGGCTGGTAGGCGAGTCCTGGCGGGCCCGGCTGGCGCCGGATCACGTAGCGGAAGTCTGTCACGGCTGGTATCGCGAGGCCTTGAGTGCGTAGCCGCTGGGTCCGAGTCGCCCAGGCGCTGGTGGGTCTCGCGATCGTCGTGTTCGCGATCCGGGCGCTCGTTCGGAGCTGGGACCAACTGCGCTCACAACCGCTCGAGTGGCAGCTCCGGCCCGGATGGCTCGTGCTCAGCCTCTTGCTCACCTGGCTGATGTACGCGCTGCTGATTCTCGGCTGGCGCAGCATGCTGAGCGGTTGGGGCCAGCGGCTGGACGGGTGGAGCGCTGCTCGGATTTGGATTCTGTCCAGTCTCGGCAAATATGTCCCGGGAAAGGTGTGGGCCGTCGCGGGGATGGCCTTGTTAGCGCAACGGGCAGGCGTCGCCCCGTGGGCGGCCACCGGCTCGGCCGTGGTGATGCAGGTGCTCGCGATCGGGACTGGAGCGGCGGTCGCAGGATTGGCTGGGGCTCACAACATCGAGTCGGCCCAGCGAGGTGCCGGGGCGGTTCTCATGCTGCTGGTCGCGGGCGCCATCATCTCGGTGGGGCTGTTGCTTTGGCCACCTTTCTTGCGTCGCCTGCTGCGACTGGCGGCACCCCAAGCCGTGGGCGAGCGCCAGCCTACGGGCAGGGGTATCGTCGTAGGGATCGCGACGAATATCGTTGCGTGGCTGGGCTATGGTCTCGCGTTGTGGCTCCTCGGCCGCGGGCTGCTGCCCACCTCGGGTCTCGGCCTCCGCCTGGCGATCGCCGTATTCACGGCCTCGTACCTGGCTGGATTCCTCGCTCTGTTTGCGCCAGGCGGTATCGGCGTACGGGAAGGCCTCTTCATTCTCATGCTGCAGAAACCGCTCGGCGTTGGCGCAGCTACCTCGCTGGCATTGGCCTCGCGACTGTTGCTGACGGTGGCTGAGCTTGGTGCGGCCGTTCCCTTCCTCGTCTTTCGCCGGAGGCAGGTGCGTGTCCCGTCCTGAGTCTCCATCCGCCTTAGACCAGATGCCCCGCTGGCTGCCATTCGTCGTCATGGGCGCCCTGACACTGCTCCTGTTCCGCAACTACCTCGTGAGCGGACCGGGCTCGATGCTTCTGGGGCAGGATACGATCGC
>JAXDMF010000217.1:0-4098 GCA_034666205.1 Gemmatimonadales bacterium | reverse complement strand
TGGAACGTGGCCCTCGCGTCCGGGAAAGCGGTAGCCCATTCCTGCCACAGGGGGATCACCTGATCGACTCCTTGAGCCCTCCGATGGGTGGCCACTTCATCGTAGACGAAATCTGACGTCACGCTGGCTCTCACCGCATTCCAGTCTTTCTCGTTGAATGCGATCAGCGGAGCCTTGGCTGCGTCGATAAGCTGCTGCTGCGACAGCATGGTGGATTGCACTGGCATGAGAGTCCTCCCGGCGGGTGTGTGCGAGACCTTATGCGGAGGTACCGACCTCGTCAAGACGCGGCCCGAATTCATCATCGAGCGCATTTCTGACCGCCGCGGCCAGGCCGGCCGGGGTGAACGGCTTCTGAATGAAAGCAAAGCCGGACTCGACCATGTTGCGCTCCAGCACCGCGTCGTCGGTGTACCCCGACATGAAGATGATCCGGGTGTCCGGCCGGGTTGCCCGGAGCCGCTCGGCCAGGACCCTACCGCTCATTCCGGGCATGACGGCGTCGGTCAGCAAGGCGTGGATCGGGCCACGGTGATTGCCCGCGAGGGCAAGCGCAACGTCGCCACTCTCGGCTTCCAGAACCTCATATCCGCACCTCCGAAGCACCTTGGCCGTAAGCCGCCTCACATCCGCGCGGTCCTCGGCGAGCAACACCACCTCGCCTTGCAAGGCCAGCCCGCCGCCGACTTTCGCCTGCTCTTCCGGGGCCACGGAAGGCCCGACACACGGCAGATACGCCTGGAACGTGGCCCCCTGCCCCGGCTCGGAATACACGTAGATGCTGCCGCCCGACTGCTTCAGGATGCCATACACGGTGGCCAGGCCCAGTCCCGTGCCCTTCCCCTCCTCCTTGGTCGTGAAGAAGGGCTCGAAGATCTGCGCCTTGGTTAGGGGATCCATGCCATGACCCGTATCGCTGACGGCGAACATCACGTAGGGGCCGGGCTCGAGCCCCATTAGGGTGCCGGCCTCGTCGCTGCCGACCGTGACGTTGCGGGTCTCGAACCTGACCGTTCCACCCTCGGGCATGACGTCGCGCGCGTTGGTCGCCAGATTCAAGAGGACCTGCTCCAGTTGGGTGCGATCTGCCTTGACCGCGCCGAGCCTCGGGTCCAGGTCGAGAACGATGTCGATGCGCTCGCCGATCAGCCGCCGTAACAACGCCTCCGTTCGCCGCACCACGTCGTTGACGTCGAGCTCAACCGGCTGGAGCACTTGCCCGCGGCTGAACGCGAGCAGCTGGGCAGTGAGCGCCGCGGCGCGCTCGCTGGCCTCCTTGATGGCGATGAGATCCTCATGGTCGGGAGTCTCGTCGGGATGGCGTTCCAGGAGGTGATGGACCACACCCGTCAGCACGGTCAGCAGGTTGTTGAAGTCGTGCGCGATCCCGCCGGCCAGCCGTCCCACCGCTTCCATCTTCTGCGCCTGCAGCAGCTCCTTCTCGCTCTGGCGGAGCGCCGCCTCCGCCGCCTTGCGGTCGCTGACATCCCGGACAATGGCGGTAAAGGTGTGGCCGGCGAGCCCCTTGGATTCCCCGAAGGAGACCTCCAGCGGCACCTCGTGCCCGTCGCGGTGGAGGCCGGGCAGCTCGATGGCGGTCCAGTTGAGGTGCCGAGTACCAGTTTCGAGGTAACGTCCCAGAGCCACTTTGTGCACGTGCCGGAGATACTCCGGCATCAACATCGTGAGCGCCTGGCCGGTGAGTTGGTGGGGGGGGTAACCGAAGATCCGCTCGACGGCCGGGTTGACCACCAGTATGCGGCTCTCGGCGTCGATGGTGATCATCGCGTCCGACGCAGCCTCGGCGATGACGCGATACCGCTCGTCGCTTGCCGCCCGCGCCAACTCGGCGCGGTGCCGGTCGGTGAGATCCAATACACTGACGGCTTGCCCTAGGACTTGCCCCGTGGCGTCCCGGATCGCGGTGAACTGGACCAGGACGGGGAACCGCGAGCCATCCTTCCGCAGGTGCCAGCTCTCGAAATCGTGATGCCCCTCGTTCTTGGCGCGTTCCCAGTACCCGGGGATTAATCCACGGAGCTCGGGCGGGTACAGTGCCTCGACCGGCATCCGCCGCAACTCATCGACGCTGTAGCCGTGCATCCGGGCGAACGCGGGGTTGACCACCTCCACCGTGAGCCCGTCGGCGCTCCCGATCCTGATGCCCCAGGCGGCGTGGGCGAAAACCTGCGCCCAATTGAGGCTGGTCTCGGGGACCGGTTGATCTTCCATGATGTCCAATCGAATATGGTATGGCTTAGCAGACAATCTCGAGTCATTGCGAGGGGTCGGGGCGCGAGTCATTGCGAGGGGGCGAAGCCCCCGAAGCAATCCAGCGATGACTGCGGGCCCGCTCGCGATGACTCCCTCGCTGTCATTATACTGACTGATTCCGGACCAAGTAGGCATAGGCAGTAACCCTGACATAGGTCCCCGCCATCCCTCTCAGCACGCGCCGCTCCTTCACCTTCCTCACTCCCCTGCTCCGGACGGACGCCCGCGAGGATCGGCTTGCCGGGCCCATCCGCGGCGAGCTGCTCGGCGCCGAACGCCTGGCCGAGCGGGCCCGGGAGGTCGCGGCCAGCCAGCGCCTGGCGACCGGACGACGGGCTCGGCGGAAGACCCCGCTGCTCGCGCGTCTCAACGGGACCCGCCGGGTGCTCGAGGAAGCCTACGCCCGGCTCGCCGCCTCGGACGGGGCGGCAGACGTCGGCCCCGCCGGTGAATGGCTGCTGGACAACTACCACGTGGTGCAGGAGCACATCGGCGAGGTCCGGGAGAGCCTGCCGGGCGGCTTTTACCGGGAGTTGCCGGAGCTGGCCCGCGGCCCGCTCGCCGGTTACCCCCGGGTCTACGAGCTGGCCATCACGCTGATCTCCCACACCGAAGGGCGAGTGGACCTCGACAACGTCACCGGCTTTGTCGAGGCGTTCCAGGAGGTGTTGCCCCTCACCATCGGCGAGCTGTGGGCGGTGCCCGCCATGCTCCGCCTGGGTCTGATCGAGAACGTCCGCCGGATGGCGCTCCGCACGGTGCAGCGACTGGACGAGCTGGAGGCGGCGGAGGCCGCGGCCGCCCGCATCGCCGACGCCGCGGAGGAGGGACAGACCGCACTCGATGCGGAGTTGGACCGGTTCGCCACCAACCCGCCGCCGCTCACCCCCAACTTCGTCTCCCGCTTCCTGCAGCAGCTCCGGGTAGAGGGAGGCGCGCTCCCCGCCGTCGTTCGGCTGGAGCAGTGGATCGCCGAGGAAGCCCTGGGCTCGGAGGAGGCCACCTCGCGGGCCACCCAGCGGCTGGCACTCACTCAGGTGGTGATGGCGAACAGCATCACCAGCCTCCGCGCCATCGGCCTGATGGAGTGGAACAGCTTCGTGGAGGGGCAGAGCCGGATCGAGCTGGTCCTGCGCGACGACCCGTCGGGCTTCTATGCCAGCATGACCTTCAAGACCCGGGACCGCTACCGGCACGTGGTGGAGCGAATCGCCCGGCGGACCCGCCGGTCGGAAGAGGCGGTGGCCCGGCACGCCATCGACTTCGCGCGGTCCGGCGTAGCCCAGAGCGCCAAGGACCCGCGCCGGGCGCACGTCGGCTACTACCTGATCGACGAGGGCCTCGCCGAGCTGGAGCAGGCGACCGGCTACCGCGCATCACTGGGACAGGCGGTGGATCGCTGGGTCCGTCGCCACCCCAACCTGGTGTTCGTGGGCGGCGTGATCCTGGCGACGGCGGCCGCCCTCGCGGCGGTGCTGTGGCTGGGAAGCCCATCGGCCCGCGCGGCGTGGATCGCGGTGCTGCTGCTGGGCCTGATCCTGGCCAACGACATCGCCGTCAATGTGGTTAACCAGCTGGTCACCGCGTTCCTGACGCCCCGGCCGCTCCCCAAGCTGGACCTGCACGAGCACGGCGTGCCGCCCGAGTACCGCACCGCGGTGGTGGTCCCCACCCTCTTCGGCAGCGTTGACGCGGTGGGCGAGGCGCTGGAGAACCTGGAGGTCCAGTTCCTGGCCAACCGGGAGGCGCACCTCCACTTCGCGGTGCTGAGCGACTTCACCGACTCGCCCAGCGAGACCCGGGAGAACGATGCGGCGATCGTGG
>JAXDMF010000216.1:0-9012 GCA_034666205.1 Gemmatimonadales bacterium | reverse complement strand
ATTCAAAAAGCCACCACAGAGGGAAGGAGAACACAGAGGTAACGTCAACCAATAAAAGTCCTCGTACTCGCCAGGCGAGCATAGGAACTGAAAGTTTTTACGTAACCTCTGTGTCCTTGTAACCCTCTGTGGTGGATTGTTTTTCGAGGAGCTGCTATGACCAATACCGAGCACGATCGCCGCATCGACTACATCGAGTTCTCCGTCAAGAGCGTGCCCGACGCCAAGCGGTTCTACGGCGCTGCCTTCGGCTGGACATTCGAGGACTACGGGCCGGACTACGCCAGCTTCGCCGATGGCCGGCTGAACGGCGGCTTTCAGACCGCAAAGGAGGTACGCGTCGGCGGCCCGCTGGTGGTCATCTACGCGGCCGACCTCGAGGCCATGGAGCGGCAGGTCACGCAGGCGGGCGGTAAAATCGTTCGCCCGATCTTCAGCTTTCCCGGCGGGCGGCGATTCCACTTTAGCGATCCTAGCAGCAACGAGCTGGCCGTCTGGTCGGACAAATAAAGGGTAAACAGTAAAAAGTGAACAGTGAACAGTGGGAATCCTCTACTCACTCTTCACTGTTCACTCTTCACTGTTCACTGCTTTGACTATGCGCTCAGTGTTGTTCATCGACCCGCCCGCCTTCTGCACCACCCTCGAAGGCCTGGTGGCCCCCGAGCTCAGAACGCGGCCTCTGGCGGTGGCCCCGCCGGGCGCCGACCGCGCCGTAATTGTGGCGCTTTCCGCCGAGGCTCGGCTGGCGGGACTCGAGCGGGGAATGCCCGTGCGCAAGGCGCAGCGGCTCTGTCCCGACCTCATCATCCTGCCACCCAACCCGAAGCTCTATGCTCGGGCCTCACGCGCGCTGCATGAGATCCTGCGGCTCTTCGCCCCGGCCATCGAGCCGCGGGGGTACGGTCATGCCTTTCTCGACCTCACCGGTACCGGCCGGCTCTTCGGTCCGCCGCAGGACGTAGCCGCCCGCATCCGGCGGGAGGCGAGTGAGCGTTTGGGGCTGCCTCTCTCGGTCGGGATCGCCACCAACAAACTGGTGAGCCAAGCCGCCATACGGGCGGACAGGTGGACGGGCGGACGGACAGACGGGGAGAAGAGCAATGAGTTGTTGTACGTCCCGGTGGGAAACGAGCGAAGCTTTCTAGCTCCTCATCCGCTCGACGTGCTGCCCGAGCTCGATGCCGGCATGCGGGCGCGGCTGGAGGATTACCAGCTCGATCTCATCGGCGAAGTCGCGGCTATCTCCGAGAGCGCCCTCTGCGCGGTCTTTGGCCGCAGCGGCCGGACGCTTCGGGCGCGGGCTCAAGGTATCGATCCCCGGCCGGTACTACCTCCGGAGCGGCAGGCCGAGTTTCACGTGGTCCATACCTTCGCAACCGATACCAACGACCTCGGCGTTCTTCATCCCATTCTCCGGGCTATGAGCGAGCGTCTCGGCCGCCGGGGCCGCCGGCGTGGGCTCAACGCCGGACAGCTCCGGCTGGAGGCAACCTACGCCGACTATACCAGTGTCGCCCGCACCGTCCCGCTCCGCGCGGCCGTGCTCGATGCGGAGCTGTGGGACGCCGCGCGCCGGGCCTTTTCGCTGGCCAACACCAAACGCCTGGCGGTCCGGTCGGTATCGCTCACGCTCGATCGGCTGATGGAGACGGAGGCGCAATTGGAATTATGGGAAGGCGGACAGGCGGACAGGCGGTCAGACGGACAGGCGGGCGGAAGCATTAACGATGAGTCCGCCCGACCGGCAGACCGCCCGACCGCTCTGCAACACGCCATGGACGGAATCCGAGCTCGATATGGCGCGGGAGCGCTGCGAGGTGGCCCTCTTACCTCTCACTTCTTACCTCTCACTTCTCACCATTCCACCACGATCTTCCCAAAGGTGGCGTTGCCTTCGAGGACCCGGTGCGCGTCGGCCAGCTGAGTCATCGGATAGGTCCGTTCCAACACCGGCCGCAGGTGGGCCCCCTGCCCCGACCGCGACTCGAAGAGCGGCAGCATCCGTTGACCGAACTCGCGGACCAGCGGGATTCGTTCCTCCAATCCACGAGTTCGCATCATGCTACCAATGATCTCGAGTCGCTTCCGGAGGATCGGCCCGAGGTCGGCATCGGTCCCGCTGCCCGCAAGATGGCCGAGCAGGATCAGACGACCCCGGGGGGCGAGCACCGCCAGGTTGTCGGCAAAGGCGGGGCCGCCGAGTACATCGAGCACCACATGCACCGGCTCGCCCACCGCATCGCGAAAGGGTGTCTGGGTCGTGTCGATCCCGATGTCGAGCCCATACACCAGCGCCCGTGCGAGCTTGTCCCCACTGCGGGAGGTGCCGAGCACGGTAGCGCCGAGATGCTTGGCAATCTGCGCCGCCGCGGTGCCGAGTCCGCTCCCGGCGGCATGGATCAGCACCCGCTCGCCGGGCTGGAGCCGGCCTCGGGTCACCAGCGCATCGTACGCAGTCAGGAACACCTCGGGGATCGCCGCCGCCTCGGCGTACGACAGATCAGCCGGGATCGGAAGAGCCTCGTCCTGGTGCACCACCACGTACTCTGCCTGGCCGCCGCCACCCACCAGCCCCATGACCCGGTCGCCCACTTTCCAGCGGGTCACGCCGGGACGCACCGCCTCGACTTCGCCGGCGTACTCGAGGCCGGGAATGTTGGCCGGCCAGCCGTGCGGCGCGGGGTACTGTCCCCGCCGCTGGATCAGGTCGGCCCGGTTCAACCCCGCAGCGTGCACCTTTACCCGGATGTGATCCTTCCCCACTTCGGGCTTGGGCACCTCGCCGATGGTGATGACTTCGGGACCGCCGGCGCCCTCATAGATCACTGCACGCATAAAGCTCCTGTGATTCTTCACCACGAAGGCACGAAGGTCACGAAGATACACGAAGAACAAAAACATTATGACAAACAACAACAAAGAGCATCAGTAACAACATACATTCAACGGCAATTGCTTTCCTTCGTGGACCTTCGTGTCCTTCGTGCCTTCGTGGTAAACATTGCACCGGAGCGTGAATGGCCGATACATACTGCGACATTGCGCCTTATGCGCAAAGGATCCTGGAGCTCCGGAAGAGCCATGGCTCGTTCGCCGGCTGGCTCGCCGCCCATCATCCTCGGTCGAAGGAGGAATGGGTGAAGCTCTTCAAGCAAACGTTCCGTTTTACCGGCGGTGAAATTGTGGGCGAGTTGCCAGGCCAATGAGCCCTGCTCGGGTATCCGGTCCCGCGGGCACTCTGATAGTGGACGATGGCGGTCCCCTCACTGCGCGAGGGGGCGGCTTGCCGGTCGTGTTCACGCACTCACTGGCCGGCAATTCCGGCCAGTGGAAAGCGCAGCTGGAGCATCTGCGGCCGAATGGCCGAGCCGTCGCGTTCGACTTTCGCGGGCACGGCCGGTCCGAGCCGGCCAAAAACGGGGATTATTCGATCGCCGGCATGGCGAGCGATATCAGTACGCTGGTCGACTCGCTCAGCCTCGAGCGGTTCGTATTGGTGGGCCACAGCATGGGTGGTGGGGCCGCGGTAGTCTATGCGGGCGCCCATCCGGAGCGCGTGGCCGGACTTCTTCTGCTGGATCCCATTGGAGACGCCAAACAGATCCCGCCGGCGGATGTAAAGTCTTTTCTCGGAGGATTCGAGTCGGACTATGACCACGCGAGCCAGAAGTACTGGACCGAAATAGCCGGGCCCGACAGCGCAGTCCGGCGCCGATTGCTCGCCGACCTCCGTGCCACCCCGCGGGAGACAGTCGTGCCGGTGCTCCGGAGTGTGATGCAGTTCGACCCCGACTCCGCCTTGTCGCGGTATACCGGGCCAATCCTGTCGGTTGTCACGCCGCATAATGACGCACCGTTCAGCCTGCACCGGTTAGGGAAGGGATTCCCCCACCGGGTGGTGACAGGCACGGGCCACTGGATTCAGCTGGATAAGCCAGACGACTTTAATCAGATACTGGATGAGTTTCTGGAGACAACGAAGAGCGTGAACAGTGAACGGTGAACAGTGAACGGGGCATGGCGATAACGATGCGATGAGCGGAGCGACCTCCCGTTTACCGTTCACTGTTTACTGTTTACGCGGTTTTACTCATGTTCACCCACCTCCACGTCCACTCCCACTTTTCCTTCGGCATTGGCGTCTCCAGTCCCGACGCACTCGCTGAGGCAGCAGCCAGGCGGGGGTTCGTAGCGCTCGCCTGCACCGACACGAATGGAGTCTACGGCGCCGTTGAGTTCCAACGCGCCTGCGCAGCGGTGGGCGTGCGGCCCATACTCGGCGCCCATCTCGTCGCGGAGGGACAGGAAGTGGTGGCGCTCGCCATCAACGAGCGCGGATGGGGCGCACTCTGCCGCGCTATAACTGAAATACACTGGCGGCCTGTCCGCCCCTCGCTCCTCTCGGGGCAGGCTCTGTCCGCCCTCCTCGCCACCGACCGCGACGGTCTCATTCTTCTCTCCCGAGACACCGGCTTCCTGGAGCAGATGCGCCGGCTCAGCGGGCCCGAGAACCTCTACGCCGAGCTCCGGCCCGGCCGAGAGCGCCACGCAGTGCTCGCCACGGCACGCCGACTCAGCCTGCCTGTTGTCGCCACCAATGGAGTTGTAGCGGCAGAGGCGGAGGAGTGGGGCCGTCACCGCCTGCTGCGCGCCATCGCGCTGAATACCACCTTGTCGGCGCTACCGTCCGAGGAGGTCTGGCCCACGCAGGCCTGGCTCTGCCCCACCGATGACCTGGCGCGGCACTTTCCCGATTGTCCGGAGGCGATACATGCCGCCGCCGAGATCGCGGAACGCTGTACCTATAACATCCCGGTCGGCCATCGTATCGTCCCACCCCGCCTGGCCGACACCGGCGGCGCCTACGCCCAGCTTCGGGAGCTGACGCTCGAGGGAGCCAGGCGGCGCTACCCGGTCATCACCCCCGACCTGCAGAAGAGGCTCGATCTCGAGCTCGGCATCATCGGGCAGAAGGGGTTCGCCGACTATTTCCTCGTGGTACGCGACATCGTCCGGAATGGACCGACCCATTGCGGCCGGGGCTCGGTGGCAAATTCGGTGGTGAGCTATTGTCTCGGCATCACCCACGTGGACCCCGTCAGCTCCAGGCTCGTCTTCGAGCGCTTTCTCAATCTCGAGCGGAGCGATCCACCCGACATCGATCTCGACTTTCCCTGGGACGAGCGCGACAAGGTCCTGGCCTACGTCTTTCGACGGTATCCCCGGCTGCACTCGGCCATGGTCGCCAATCACAACACGTTTCAGTCCCGCGGTGCACTGCGTGAGGTGGCCAAGGTGCATGGACGGCCGGCGGGTGAGATCCGGGAGGTCACCCGGCGCATTCCCTATTTCTACGAGACTGGCGAGCGGCTGGCGGATCTGGTAGCGGCCCATCCCAATTTTCGCGGGCTCCATCTGGCCACCAGCTGGCAGGAATACGCCCGCATCGCCGAAGGCCTGGTAGGGATCCCTCGCCATCTATCGGTTCACGCCGGCGGCGTCGTGATCACGCCGACACCGCTCACCGACTACGTGCCCGTGGAGCCTGCGGCCAAGACGCTCACCGACGATCCCGATCTTCCGGTCCCGGTCATTCAATTCGAGAAGGACGGCACCGAGGACGCCGGTCTGGTGAAGATCGACCTCCTGGGCAACCGGTCGCTCGCGGTGATCCGCGATGCCATCGACGCAGTCCACGGGCACACGAGCCATCGGATCGACTACACCTCGTCGGTGGCGGGCCAGGATGAGGGAGCCAAGGCCCTGTTCCGTACCGGCAAGACCATGGGGGTCTTCTACACCGAGTCTCCGGCATCAAGGCTCCTCTGCGCCAAGAGTCAGGCGGACACCTTCGAGCTGCTGGTGCTCAATACCAGCATGATCCGGCCGGCCTCGAACAAGTACATCCGGCTCTATCTCGAGCGGCTGCGCAATGGGGTGCCATACGAGCCTCTCGATCCGTCGCTGCGCGATACCCTGCTCGAGTCGTTCGGGATCATGGTCTACCAGGAAGACGTAGTGAACGTCTGCGCCACCTTTGCGGGCATGTCCCCCGCCACCGGCGATGGGCTGCGCAAGGCGCTCTCCAAGAAGCGCCCCGCCAAACACCTCGGCGCCTATGCCGAGGAGTTCTTCACCGGCGCAATGCGGCTGGGACGGGATCCAGACGCGGCCAAGAAGGTCTGGGAGATGATCATGTCCTTCGCCGGCTACAGCTTCTGCAAGGGACACTCGTGCTCGTACATCCAGATCGCCCAGCATGCCTGCGCCCTCCGGGCCAACCATCCCGCGGAGTTCATGGCCGCGGTCCTGTCCAATGGCGGCGGCTTCTATCAGGCGTTTGCCTATGTGGCGGAGGCCATGCGGATGGGCCTCACCGTCTTGCCTCCCGATATCAACGCCAGCGATTTCCGCTGCATCGGCAAGGAACGAGAGATCCGGATCGGGTTGCAGTTCGTGAAGGGATTATCGGTGGATGCTGTTGAACGAATCATGACCGCGCGGGGGAGCGGGGAGGCGGGGAAGCGGGGAGGCGGGGAGGCAAAAGCACACCATCCGTCGTCTGGATCAGGGAGCTCACTTCCCCGCTTCCCCGCTTCCCCCCCTCCCCGCCCCTTCACCAGCATCTTTGACTTTCGCAACCGCACCGGCATCGAACTGTCCGATCTGCGTCTCCTCATCAAGGTCGGTGCCCTCGACTCGATCGCGAATGGCTGGACCCGGCCGATGATGTTGTGGATGGTGGATTCAGCGGGGAAGCAGGGAAGCGGGGAAGCGGGGAAGCAAAAGCGCTTCGACAGCCGTCTTGATGGCGAAGTCGACTTCCCCACTTCCCCGCCTCCCCGCTTCCCTGCTGATTGGTTCGACGATCTCCCCCCCGCAGTCCCAACCTTGAAGGAGTATTCCCCCGAGCGCCGCCGCAGGGAGGAATACGAAGCGCTGGGATTCATGACCGAGGCACACCCGATGCAGCTTCATGCGGAGCAGCTTCGGCGTTTCCGCCTGTGCCGGAGCACGGAGCTGCAGCAGCACGTCGGGCGTCACGTCCTGGCAGCGGGCATGCTCACGACTGCCAAGCCGGTACACACCACACGTGATGAGCCGATGGAGTTTGCGACCTTCGATGATGGGGACGGACTGATCGAGGCTGTGCTCTTTCCCAGGATCTATCGTGAGCGCGGTCACGTCCTGTTCGATCAGGGACCGTTCATCTTTCGAGGAAAGGTGGAAGAGGAGTTTGGGGCGGTAACGCTCAGCGTGACCCATCTGGACCGGCTGGAGCGTATGCGACCCAAGCTACGGCGCTGAGCTGCTCGGGCGCTCACCGAACATCATCGCACCTTTCTGCTCGAAACGCACCGCTCGCAATCCGAAAGGTGTACGGAAGGTAGCCCTGCCTTGGACCGCGAAGGTGTGGGTTCCCGAGCCGAGCGCCGCCAGACGCTCCGGTGAAGTCTGTTTCTGCAGCGGAAGCGCCAAGGCAACCGTCGACACCGCTGCCTTGGCAACCGGAACCGAGCTGTCACGATCGACCTGGCCTACGGGCACATCATCCAATCTTAGAGAGAGCTCGACCCGCTCGGCCGAAATGGCATAGGTGTTCCGATTGTCCACCGCGAGGGCGACCACTGTCCCCAGGCGTTTTGCTTCCTTGACCTCGAGCGTCACCCCCGAGACGGTGACGACCGGATCCGCATACACCCAGAGTCCGAGCGGCGTGCAAGCACCCAGGACGACGGCCAGCCCGATTCGAGACCAGCATCTGCCTATCATTACACGGGGTCACTTGCGAAAGGATTCGGCAATGCGCTGCCCCCCTCTGCTTGGCTGGATCGGGATCCCGCTCGGCATAGTCATCGGTGGCTCCTGCGGCTCGGCAGCCGGCCCCAACCTACCAACCGGTGAAGGGGTACGCCTGCAGGAGATCGCGTCCGGATTGAGTTTCCCGCTATACCTCACCACCCCACCCGGTGACCTCAGCCGGCTCTTCATCGTAGAGAAGACCGGGGGTATCCGCATCGTGAAGGACGGTACCCTCCTTCCGGAGCCTTTTCTCGACATCAGCAGGCAGGTGTCCGGGAGCATGGAGCAGGGTCTCCTGGGGCTCGCGTTTCCTCCGGACTACGCCAGCACCGGCCGGTTTGTGGTCCACTACACGGACACGGCGGGTAACACCAAGCTCTCTGTATTTCAGGTTTCAGCCAACCCTGACATCGCGGACGGGTCGAGCGAGCAGGTGATACTCGCGGCCGATCAGCCCGCGCCCAACCACAATGGAGGACAGGTCGTGTTCGGGCCGGACGGGTTTTTGTATCTGGGCCTGGGTGATGGCGGAGGGTCCAACGACCCCCAGGGCCGGGGCCAGGACCTCTCGGAGCTGCTCGGCTCCGTTCTTCGCGTGGACGTTCAATCTGGAACTTCCTACACAGTGCCCGCCGATAATCCCTTTGTGGGACAACAGCCGGCGACCCGGCCGGAAGTCTGGAGCTATGGGCTTCGGAATCCCTGGCGCTTCAGCTTCGATCGGGCCAACGGAGACTTGTACATCGCCGATGTGGGGCAGAATGATTTCGAGGAGATCGACGTCGCTCCCGCGGCGAACGGCGGTGGCAGGGGAGTGAACTACGGCTGGAGCATCATGGAAGGCGATCACTGTCTCGGCGGAGGGCAGTGCGACCAGACCGGGCTCACCTTACCGACATTCCAATACAGCCATCCCGGGGGCTGCTCCGTGATTGGAGGGTACGTCTACCGGGGTAGCGCTCTTCCGGATCTCCAAGGTGTCTACTTCTACGGCGACTTCTGCCAGCGCTGGGTCCACAGCTTGCGCTATACCGACGGAACGGCCACCGAGGTAACCAACTGGCCCGCGCTGCGGACCGTCAGCTCGTTGACCAGTTTCGGCGAGGATGCGGCGGGCGAGTTGTACCTGCTGGAGAGCTCGGGACGGGTGTCCAAGATCGTTGCGGGGCCGTGAGGTGGAGGCGTGACCGGCGTAGGGGCGGGAGC
>JAXDMF010000215.1:0-5790 GCA_034666205.1 Gemmatimonadales bacterium | reverse complement strand
GAGCCTTGCGTTCTGCACAAGCACAGGCTGCAGGGCCCTGCGTCGGGCCAGCGAGCCGGTTTGCACCGGGCAGCCGGCAGATCCTATGCAAGGTCAACCGCGGAAATGTCTTACGGGCTCCGGGAGAGAGCCGCTGGCGGCAGTAGGGTGGCCCGGGTGAATCAAAACAGTAACAACCAGAGGAGGCCCGATCCCGGGCAGGTCGAATCGGCAATACCCGCGCCAAGCCTCGGTCGATCAAGTCAGGGGTTGGTTGCAGCGGCGACTGAGCGGGAGGCTTCGCCTTCAGGCGGCGCTGGATCCCCCGCCAGGGCGCGGGATACAGCGGTAGACCTCAGCCAGCAGGCGCTCGGCTGAGAACGGCTTGGTGACGATGCTGCATGGCGCGACGATGCCAAGCTCGGAAAGCGCCGTGGTGGCGTACCCGGACATGAGGATCACCGCCAGGCCAGGCCGCGATACGGAGAGGGCCTGCATGAGCTCCACCCCATTCATCCGCGGCATGACGATGTCGGAAACCACTAGGTCCAGGACCAGTGCCTGGCCCTGGATCAGCTCCAGGGCCTCGACCCCGTCTATGGCTTCGAACACACCGTAGCCTGCCCGCTCCAGCACGCGGCACGCGAAGCGACGGACGGCCGCCTCGTCGTCTACTACGAGCACGGAAACTACGGAACCTGCACGCGCCGGGGCTGAAGCCGAGAACTCATCGACTGTCTTCATAACCGTCTGTGGTGAGGACCGGACCAATGTAATAGACAGGGGCCGTCCAGCCACTATCCCTGTCAACCCTCCTTGCGGCCGACCCTCAGGCTAAGCGGCCATCGAATCAGCCGGACCGAGGCCGGATTTCCCCAGCTTACGGCCAACTCATCGGCGAGCTGGACCACCGGATCGTATCCTTCGACCTCTCGAAAAGCCTGGGTGGCTGACCAGGTCCCCAGATAGCCAAGCAGCTGGGGCAGCGTCCAGCGTTCCTCCATGGCAAAGGCGGGCGTCTCGAGCTCGCCATAGGGAAATGGCAGGGTACGATAGCTGGCCTCCACGTGACGACGCTCCGCCGGCCAGTACGGACCGACCACCTCGGTGTAGAAGCTATTCAGCCGGGCGTCGAGTGCATCGTCGCCGAGGAGTTGGTTTGCGTAGGACCACACCGCCAGTACTCCTCCGGGTGAGAGAACCCGATCTACTTCGGCATAGAAGGGCTCGATGTCCAGCCAGTGGAGTGCCTGAGCCACTGTTACCAGATCAGCGCTCGAGCCGGCCAGGCCGCTCTCCTCGGCCCGGCTCACCCGGTACTCGACACCGGGATGACGCGGCGCGTGCTCCAGCATCGCCGCGCTCAGGTCGGTGGCAACAACCCGGCGGAACCTTCCGGTGAGTGGCAGGGTCGCCTGACCGCTGCCCGCGGCGCAGTCCCAGGCGAGCTCATGGCGCAGGGGAAGCTCCGATATGTAGGAGAACAAGCGTCGGGGATATCCTGGCCGGCACGTGGCGTAGGCCGATGCCACCCGGGAGAAGTGGTCGGCGTACGGCTTCATCAGTGCAGTGCGCCGTGTTGCCGCAGGATATCGAGCACCTCGGCCACCGGAAGAGCCTGCACCGTGCCATGTCGCGAGCTGACCGTCGTTGCCATGAAAAGCGAGTTGTAAATCGCTTCTTCGGTCGCTTCGACGACGGCCTGGAAAATTCCCGACATGGCGTCGTTGTCCAACTCGGCAACCGATCGGCGGCTCTCCCCGTTACGGCGCCGGACATCCCGATGGGTGGAAAACGCGATGACGTAGTCTCCCGAGCCGTTGTCGGCCACCGAGCCAGTCCGGCCGAGCCCGATAATCGCGCGCGCCGCGGCGCGGCGGAGATTCCGGTCCGAGAGCGGCGCATCGGTGGCGACGACGATCATGATCGAGCCTTTCGCGCCTTTGCTGTCCTCTCCCGCGATCACTCCGTTACGGTGCAGCGCGCGGCCGACCGGCACGCCCATGATGTTGAGGTCACCGCCGAAGTTGGTTTGTACCAACACCCCGACGGTCCACCGGCTATCGGCTGGGCCGGTCAAACGGGACGAGGTCCCGATACCGCCCTTCCAGCCGAACGCGACCGTACCGGTGCCGGCCCCGACGCTTCCTTCAGCCACCGGGCCGCCGGAGGCTCCCTTGATGGCAGCGACCACATTTTCCGGTGAGATGGGCCGTTGCCGGATCGCGTTCAGCACGTAGCCGTCATTGGTCTCACCCACCACCGGGTTGATCGAGCGCACGTCCTCCATCCCGGGCTGTGCGAGCAGGTACGCGACGAGTGCATCCGCCGCTCTCCAGACGCAGAGCGTGCAGGTGAGCAGGATAGGAGTCTCCAGCTCGCCCAGCTCAGCCACCTGGGTGCTCCCGAGAAGCTTGCCGAATCCGTTGCCGACGTAGATAGCGGCGGGCACCCGATCGAGGAACAGGTTGCCCGGATGCGGGAGGATGGCGGTGACGCCGGTGCGGATCGAGTCGCCGACGATGACGGTGGTCTGCCCTACGCGCACCCCCCTTACGTCGGTGATCGCGTTATGGGGACCAGGCTGGAGCACGCCGGGCGCGACACCAACCGCCCGGGCACGCTGCTGCTGTGCTTCAGTGGGAGCGGCGGCAAGCCCAAGCGTTACCGTGGTACCGATCAACAGTGTCAGAGCGCGGTGCATTGGCTCCTCATCCCGAGGGGCGCGGCTTCTGCCGTGTCAGCTCGGTCTCGAGCCGGTCGATGAGCGCCGTTTGTGCCGGATTGACCTTCTCCCGTGCCACCCGGGGATCGAACCAGGCGCAGCGGTCCACTTCCGGGAAAGTAAGCCAGCGGCCCGAGCCCCGCGGCCACTCGGTCTGCGTGGTGTTGCTGGTGACAGTGGCCGGATCAGCGTCTCCCTCCCAGGCCCAGGCGTGCACCAGCTTTCCGCCTTTCTGCCGCACGCTTCCCAACGGGATGAATGGCTCCTGGGGAGACAGCCCGGTCTCTTCCTTGAATTCCCGGCAGGCAGCCGCCAGTGGATCCTCCCCTTCCTCAGCCAGGCCCTTGGGAATGGTCCAGGCACCGGCGTCGCGCCCTTGCCAGAACGGACCACCAGGATGGGCCAGGAACAACTCGAGGCCGCTCGCCCCCCGGCGAAAAAGAAGGAGTCCCGCGCTTGTGTTCGGGGATTTCACCGCTCCGGTGTCACTCTCAACGCGCAGAAATAGCCGGCGGGATCGGGCAACGCCCGGCTTTCAGCATCCATGGTCACTTCGAAGCCAGGTTCCGCTTTCCACCAGCCCCAAAACCCGTCAGGTGATACCGCGGTGACCGTGAGGTTCTCCCGATACCCGTCCGGACTCGCCTGTCCCAACCGTAAGTGGTCTCCGGCAAGCACCACGCCCGGATGCGTCGGGTCTCGTGATCCGACGTTCGAGCGCCAGGCGCTGTCGCCGGCAGCGGGTTCCAGCCAGCCGGTCAAGTCGCGCACCGCTCCTCCCACCGCTATCGCACGGGCGGCCGAGTCGAGCGGCACCAGGTGAAGCCGGCCCGAGCTGGTCTCGCCGCCGACCGGCTGGGTCCGCACCTGAATGAGGTCATAGTCCCCCGCGAGCGCGGCAGGGCGAGTGGCTAAGGGATGCTGTGCCGAGCGGGGGACGTTGGGTCCGCAGCGCCCCGGCTCCGTAGCCGAGGGTGCTGCGCGATGGCACGCAAGGAGCGCGATGGCGATCGGTTTCCAGATTTTCGGATTCAGCGCCATGATGAGGCGGGAAGGGAGGTTCCTGGAACCAGCCCGCTCGAACGTACGTTCCGACAAGGCCTGGGGCAACTCCGCGGGTGGAGCACGTAGCTTCTAGCCCACAGCCCATAGCCATTGTAGCCTTAAGGCGACTCCCTCGCCCTGAAATGTTCATGACCTCTCGACTCCTGGGACGGCGTCCGTCGACGCCGGTTCGCTCCGCAGAAAGCTCCAGACCCGGACAGGGCCTACCCAGTGACATGCTGGGTCAGAGCTGCAGTCGGGTCGGGATCGTGGGCTTGGTGTTCGCCGTGCTGTGGGCGCTCACGATTGTGATGAACACCTTCGTGGCGCGATGGCTCGGGGAGATGGCCTTCATGCGGGACCTGTGGCCGTTCCCCGGTCAGCTGATCGCCACGATCGGCGTCGTCAGCTCGCTCATGATCACAGTGCTTGCCCGGCGGCACAGCCTCGATCCCAAGGTGCAGGTTGACGTCGGGTCGGGCTACCTGGTGCTCCAGTGTCTGCTCATTTCGATTCTCGGCCAATGGGCCCCGGTGCCGATAACCCCTCGCGTGTCCTGGGTCTGCATTCCAATCCTGTTCTATCCGGCGATCGTACCGAACACGCCGAAGAAGACTCTGGTCACCTCGCTGCTGGCCGCCTCGACGGAGCCGCTGGCTCTTGTCATCAGTCATCTCCGCGGGGTTCCGGTCCACCTCAGCGCCTTCTATCTGCTCTGGGATTTTCTGCCCACCTACATCAGTGCCTTTCTGGTGGTGCTGCCGGTAAAGATCATCCACAACCTGGGACAGCAGGTGAGGCGCGCCCGGGAGCTGGGTAGCTACCGGCTAGAGGAACCGTTGGGCAAGGGGGGCATGGGCGAAGTGTTTCGGGCCACGCACCAGATGCTGGCGCGTCCAGCCGCGGTGAAGCTCATCCGATCCGAGATCCTCGGCTCCAGCACGCCCGCCGCCGCCCGGGTGATCACCGAGCGATTCCGCCGCGAGGCCGAAGCCGCCGCCTCGCTTCGATCCCCCCACACGATCAGCCTGTATGATTTCGGGGTGGCCCAGGACGGAACCTTCTTCCTGGTCATGGAGCTCCTCGACGGACTGGACCTGGAGACGCTGGTCGAGCGGTTCGGACCGGTTCAGCCGGAACGTGCCGTGTACTTGCTGCGGCAGGTGTGCGAGTCCCTGGCCGAAGCGCACGCGCGGGGTCTGGTGCACCGCGACATCAAGCCCTCGAACATCTTCACCTGCCGGATGGGGTTGGAGGTCGACTTCGTGAAGGTGCTGGACTTTGGCCTGGTGAAGGCGATCGGGGACGGAGACCAGCAGTCGACGCTGCTGACGGCGCCGGACAGCACCACGGGCACTCCGGCCTATATCGCGCCTGAAATAGTTCGCGGCGATCGTGTGGCCGATCACCGGGTGGATATCTACACACTGGGGTGCGTCGGGTACTGGCTGCTGACCGGACGCCTGGTCTTCCAGGCGCCCACTGCTATTCAGCTGATGTATCAGCATGCCAACGCCATCCCGGTTCCACCATCCCATCAGAGCGAGCTGGAGATTCCTGCGGCGCTGGATAGCGCCATCCTGGCGTGCCTGGCCAAGTACCCGGAAGACCGACCCCAGAACGCGTCCGAGCTGTCCCGGCTGCTGGCGGCGGCGGTTCCCGACGAGAGTTGGAGCGAGGAACGCGCCCACCGCTGGTGGGAGCGGCACCACCCGCAGCCCAACTGGGTACAGCCGGTCGAGTCCGATCACGGGATGCTGACCAAGACCGTGGAAGCACAGTGGGAGCCGGGAGAGACCCCTGCGCCCGCGCTGGATCTCGCTCGGCTCTAGACACGTCGGCCTTCTCCAAGGCATTCGTCGAATGACGGCAAGAAGCGAGCTGGCACCGCGGAGAGCCGACCGGGCCGGAGTCCTGGATCGCGCCCTGCGTCTCTTTGCCGACGTTCAAGCGGGGGAAGGCGCCACCGCCCTACTCCTCGCCCTCAACGTCTTCCTCCTCTTCACCGCTTATTACGTCATCAAGCCGATCCGGGAGGCGCT
>JAXDMF010000214.1:0-3314 GCA_034666205.1 Gemmatimonadales bacterium | reverse complement strand
CGACCAGCCCCCACACCTCGCGGTGAGAGGGCACGATCAGCACGTCAGCATCGAGATATGCCCGCATGAGTGACTCTCCTGCGAGTCTACCCGGGAGTTGGATCCGGCCGCCTCCTGCGGCCATGGTTTGCAGTCGTTCGCGAAGAGGCCCGTCGCCAATCATCGTGAGCGTGGAGTCGTTCAATTCCGGGGAGGACAAGAAGGCATGTGCTACCTCCACCGGGCGCTTCAGGTCGACGAGGCGCCCTACGAAAAGGAACTTGGTGGGTGAATCATCGGCCTTCGCCAAAAATGGACTCGCCACCAATCGCTGACCCACGAGCGAAGGAAGGCACGAGGTCGATATCTCAGCCGGCTCAGCCCCGAGCCCGAGCGCGAAATCCGTCGCCGACAGGCCGTTGCTCACGTACGCGTCCGCAAGCCCCAGGATGACGCGCCGGACACGGGTTGGGATTCGGCCACGAAGGAGCCCCGAGTCACGGGTGCTCTCGACCCACATGACCGACGGACGCCCTGTGCTGCGGGCCCAGAGCAAGGGCTCAACCATTGGCGGGCCCCAGCTATGCACGACCAGAACATCGGGCTTGAGGCGCCGCAGGAGGAAGCTCGATCCGGCGGTCATCTGGGTATGAAAGTCGGCCATGCCAAGGCGAAATTGGAGCGATGGCAGGAAGGTGTGATCGTATTCGGGCTTTTGACCCCAGGGATCCTCGAAGTCGCTCCAGAGAGCGTGTCCCTTGCCGGCGGAGCGGCCCCGATCCAGGTAGACGACGTGAAGCCGCACGCGCGACGCAAGCTCGTTGAGGATCGGCGTGGAATAGGGTGTCGGTGATTCGGTTATGAACACGAGCTTGGTCTCTGGATCAAGGATCTCGGTGACCGGCGGCCGTGTGGCGGGTGGGCTCTTATCTCCCCCGGGCATGGCCTCGACTCGCCTGATCACGCCCGCGCGGCGGGGCGGGTGCTCGGTAGCGTGAGGCTCGAGGTCGGTCGCGACTGCGTGGATCGGTTCCTTGCGGCGAGGCCGACCCTCGATTCGCGCCCGGTCCACGCTCACCTCGAGGACAATGTCCTGGTAGGTCCGGGCAAAGGCCTGGACGCGTCCCGGCAGCTCGAGCCGGGCACGCTCCGAGCGCACGCGCTCGACGTCGGGGTCGTACGTCGCCAGGATCAGCTGCATCGAATTGGCAAGGCCAACCGAGTCGTCCGGGTCGATATAAATGCCGTCCGGCGGCGCCTGCTCGCGGTGGACGGCGAGGTCGGAGAGGACGATCCGCTTCCCGAGCGACTTGGCCTCTTCGACGCTCGTGCTCCATCCCTCCGATCGAGATGGGTTGATCAGGGCAACCGAATTGACCATCAATCCGACGAGATCGTCGCTGGGGATGACGCCGAGCACACGGAAGGAGTCCAGCACGCCGAGGTCCTTGGCCTGGCCCATGAGTTGGCCAAAATATCGCGGCTGCCGGTAGTCCTCCGTTGCCCCAGTAGAGATCACGAGCGGTGGCTCGCCGTGCGCCTTGAGGATTGTCAGGGCGTCGAGGATCAGTCGGTGGTTCTTGTGGGACCAGAACTGGTTCGGAACATGAAAATAGGGACCGGCAAAGCCGTATCGGTCCTGAAGGGTTGCGAGATCGGTGGCGTGTCCGCCGAGACCCGGCTGCGCGACGAAACGCAGAATTCGCGATTTCTCGACACAGGCCGGGCCGAACGAGGCGAGTGCGCGTTGAGCGTCCTCGGAGCTCAGGATGATTCGGGTGGCATGGTTGCATTGAAGTCGGAAGTTCTGGTCGCGGTACCAGCGCTCGGACGCCGTGAAGAACTGGGGGAGCTGGCGATGCTGGAAATCGACAATCCAGCAGATGGCTGGAACCGAGGAATGACGTCCGAGAACACCCGAATGGGAGAGAACGTCGATCTCATGCGAGCGCAGAAAACGCTCCAGGAACGGATCGCTGGCGAACACCTGCTGCCAGACCCTGCGGCCAACCCAGCGTGGCGTGAGCCGGTCGAACCAGCCACTTCGAATGACCTCGACAGGCGGAAAGCCGGCCAGGATGTCCTCGTCGGCTTGGTCACCGACTAGCAGGACGGGCTCGATCTGTCGATCCGGCAGGGCGAGGATCGCGTTCAGCAGATTGCGGGAATAGTTGATGCCACCCAGCCACGAGGCTCCGAGCGCCAGCCCGAGGCGGATCAACGAGGCATCTCAAGGAACCAGCGCGCGTACTCTCGAACCCCATCCTCCCACGGTCGCTGCGGCGCCCAGCCCCACGCCGTCGCGCGAGAGGGATCGCCGGCGTAGCGTTCGGGATCGCCGGATCGCCCGCCACCGATGAACTCAGGGCCCCGCTTGGCGCCCAGTGCCTCTAACAGGGTCTCCAGGATCGATCGGTTGGCGACCTCGGTCCCCGAGGCACCATTTACGATCGGTGCTTCGGACCCAGCGTGGGCGCCTGCGATGAGCAGCAGCCGGGCGACATCCTCGGCGTTGACCCAGTCGCGCGTTTCCTGCCCGGTGCCTGCAAAGCGGAAATCGCCTGCAAGTGCCTTGCGGGAAGCATCCCACAGGAGTTGCTTGCGCAGCTCGATGCCGTACGCCGAGAAGATCCGAACGATCGCAATGCGCATCCCGAAGGTCCGGCCATACGACTGACAGAGGTTCTCGGCGATCATCTTGTGAACGCCGTACGGCGATATTGGGGCGAGCGGGCTCTCCTCGACGATCGGTAATGCGGCTGCCCGGCCGTAAACCGCGGCGCTGGAGGGGTAGACAAGAGCGGTCCCGGGTGCGCAGGTCCGCAGGTACTCGAGGACATCAAGCGTCGTGACGACGGCTCGCTCGAAATCCTGGGCGGGGTTCTCGAACGAGAACCCGACCGAGCTGCTACCGGCGCAATGCACGAGGATGTCGGGGGTCTGGGCGTGGGCAAGGAGGCTCGCGACGGTTACGTCGAGTTCGTGCCAAGCGGAAAGGCCCCACTGCCGCCACGTGTCCTCCGTCCAGTCGCCGTGCCCCATACCAATGACCCGGTGACCGTCCATGGCGGCCACCCGACTGACATGCCGACCCAGGAAGCCGCTCGCGCCGGTAACGAGGATCGTGCTCACCGCGCCTCATGGGCGACAATCATCGCCCGGCTCAAATGAATGCTCACGCACATTGACCGACGGTCGTCATGGCTCCGGTCGCAACCTCGACCAGCGGCAGATCCTCGATCGCGGCGATTCGCGTGGCTCGTTCGCTGATGTAGCTCAGGTTCCCTCCAGGATCGCGGCTCTCTCGAAAACGAGCGTCGACCCAGCCGTCAGCT
>JAXDMF010000213.1:0-4397 GCA_034666205.1 Gemmatimonadales bacterium | reverse complement strand
GTTCGACACTGCCCCGGGCGGCGTGGATATCGCCGTGCTTGGACGGGCGTTCGAGGAGCGCAAACGGGCGGAGGAGGAGCTGAAGAAGCAGACGGCGCACCTCGACGAGCTGTTCGAGTTGGCGCCGCATGCGGTCGTCCTGGTCGACGCGGAGGTACGGGTCATTCGGGTGAACAAGGAATTCACCCACATGTTCGGTTACACCCAGGATGAGTCGGTCAACCAGCCGCTGCTCGATCTGGTCGCACCCGAGGAGCGGCTCCCGGAATACCAGAACAATGCAAGGATGCTTTCCAGCGGGCAGAAGGTCGAATCCGAGACCATACGCAGGCGCAAGGACGGCGTTCGCATTCACGTGTCGATGACCGCCTCCCCGGTCCTGACCGCCGGCCCCATCGAGGGTTACATCATCTACCGAGACATCACCGAGCGGAAACGCGACGAGGCGCTGCTGGCTGGAGAGAAACGGCTCCTGGAGATGATCGCCAAGGGCGATTCGCTCCCCCAGCTCCTCGAAGCCTTGTGCCTGCTCGTAGAAGAGACGGCCACAGGTTCTCTGTGTTCGATCTTGCTGGTGGATCCGAACGGCAGGCAATTGAGGGCCGGCGCAGGCCCCAGTCTTCCACTCGACTACACCCAAGCGCTCGACGGGAGAGACATTGCCCTGGGCATCGGTCCGTGCGGAAACGCCCTACTCTCGAAGGAAGCGGTCATCGCCTCGGATTTCCGCACGGATGAGCGTTGGTCAGAGGAGTATCGCGCTCTGGCCTTGGGGTACGGGTTGCTGGCGTGTTGGTCGACGCCGATTCTTTCGCTCGCGGGAAACGCGCTGGGAACCTTTGCCTTGTACTACCGCGAGCCGCGCAGTCCGACGCCGGAAGAGTACAACGTCATCGCCCAGTTTCGCGATATCGCCAGCATCGCCATCGAGCGCGCTCAGGCGGAGGACGCGCTGCGCCGAAGCCAGGCTTATCTGGCCGAAGCCCAGCGTCTCAGCCTGACCGGAAGCTTCTCCTGGCGTCCCGCCACCGGCGCGATCACCTGGTCGGCGGAGACCTACCGGATCTTCCAGATCGACCCGGCGGTCCAACCGACGCTGGAGCTGGTCCGCGAGCGGGTTCACCCCGCGGATGTCGCCTTCTTCCAGCAGAGCGTCGAACGCGCAGTCCGCGACAGTACGGACTTTGCCTTCGAGCATCGCCTGCAGCTGCCGGGCGGCTCCATCAGGTATCTCCAGATCGTGGCACATCCCTCGGGGAACGAAGGCAACGACCTGGTGGAATTCGTGGGTGCCGTCATGGATGTCACGGAGCGGAAACGCTCCGAAGACGCGCTGGACCGGCTGCGTTTGGACCTGGCCCACGTATCCCGGGTGAGCACCTTGGGACAGATGGCCGCCTCGATCGCCCACGAGATCAATCAGCCCCTGGCCGGTATTGTGATCAACGGCAACGCCTCCCTGCGCTGGCTGGCCGCCGAGTCGCCGAACCTCGATGAAGCCCGTGAGGCCACCCGCCGCATCGTCCGCGACGGGCAACGCGCGGGCGACGTGATCACCCGCCTGCGGTCGCTGTTCCAGAGAAGAGGCTCCCTGAAAGAGCGGCTGGGCATACACGAAGTCGTTCAGGAAGTCATTGCCATCACCCGAGGCGACGTGCAGAAGGGGGGAGGCACTATCCGGACGCACATGGCCGACGATCTGCCGTTGGTCAGGGGCGACAGGGTGCAACTGCAGCAGCTGATGCTGAACCTGATCATGAACGCCGTTGAAGCGATGAGCGAGGTGCATGATCGGCCGCGAGAGATCGTCATCAGCACGCAACGAGGCGAAGGCAGTGAGGTGCTGGTTCAGGTGCAGGATTCGGGTGTCGGCCTGGATCCGGAGGCCAAGGAGAAGCTCTTCGATGCCTTCTACACCAGCAAGAGCGTGGGGATGGGCATGGGCTTAGCGATCAGTCGTTCGATCGTCGAGCATCATGGTGGGCGTCTCTGGGCCGCAGCGAACGATGGCCCGGGCGCGACATTTCTGTTCACCATTCCATGGAACACTGACGGTGCGGCCTGACTACCGAGACATAGCCGCTGAAGGTTGAGTCCAATGTGCCCTCTGATTTCCGTAGTCGACGATGACGATTCCGTTCGTGAATCCTTGCAAGGGCTGCTCGAATCCATTGGATTTGGGGTGGAGACGTTCTCGTCCGCCCAGGCGTTTCTCGACTCGGAGAGTCTCACCAGAACCGATTGCCTGATTTTGGATGTGCGCATGCCGGGCATGCGGGGACCCGACCTGCAACGGGAGTTGACTCGCCGCAAGTGGCATATTCCCATCGTGTTCATTACGGCGCACGGAGACGAGGACGTCCGCCCCCGCGTTCTCTCCGAGGGTGCCGTGGATTGCCTGCTCAAGCCCTTCACCGAGGAGGCGCTGCTGAAGGCCATACGCACGGCCCTCCCATCCAACTAGCAAGCGCCCACTGGTCGCTGTTATACCAAAGTACAATCAGGATTTATACCAACGTACAATAGGCCCCATTTCCAGCGCGCCCTAGTCTTGTGGCAGTCCACGAGGTGCGGCACCGGCCTCGACCGATCACTGTCACAATGGGGAAGCGCCATGAGTGATTTCCTCTCTACGCCGAGACCGCGAAGCCCCGCCCGCACCGGCAGGCATGCCGGCGCGGCGATGGCCAGGTCTATTTCGAGAGAGCTGCAACGCGACAACCCCCGACCACCGCTTCGGCTGCTGCCAGACGGTAATGCCGTGCGACACAAGTTTCGGGGCGGCCTGCCTGGCGGCGCCCTGCGGCAGGTTCGGGCCTACATCGACGACCATATCGGAGAGCGGATCTCCCTGGACCAGCTGGCCGGCCAGGCCGGCGTCAGCCGGTTCCACTTTGCCCGGCAGTTCCGGCTCAGCACCGGCGAGAGTCCGATGGGGTACCTGCGTCGGGCGCGGATCGAGCGCTCGAAGAGCATCTTGCAGGGCCGCGATACCACGATCGCAGAGGTAGCAGCCCGGTTGGGCTTTTCGGACCAAAGCCACTTCACCCGGACTTTCGGACGACTGGTTGGAGTGTCACCAGGGAGCTTTGCGAGGTTTGACGACTGGAGCTCGCACGCCGTGGCAGGCGAGCGTGCGTAATGTCTTCGCCGCGACGTTGCTGGCGCTGGGATCGATTGCGGCGCTCGGCTGGCAATCCGCCGCGGCCCAGATTGCGCCGTTCCCCGCGGGCTTTCACATCCGGCGCATCGCCACCAACGGTACGACCCTCCATGTCCGAATCGGCGGCACCGGGCCCGCGGTGGTCCTGCTGCATGGCTACGGTGAGACTGGCGATATGTGGTCGCCGCTGGCCGTCAAGCTTGCCCCCCACTACACCGTCATTGTTCCCGACCTGCGAGGGATGGGTCTCTCGGCGCGGCCGAGCGGGGGCTACGACAAGAAGACCCAGGGCCACGATGTCGCGGGCCTGCTCGACGCGCTGAAGATCGATAAGGCCGACCTCGTCACCCACGACATCGGCAACATGGTCGGATATGCCTTTGCCGCGGAATATCCCGATCGGGTGAGCCGGTTCATCCTCATCGATGCCCCGCTGCCCGGTGTCGGGCCGTGGGACGACATCGTCAAGAGCCACGCCCTCTGGCATTTCTCGTTCTGGGGCCCCGACGCCGAGCGTCTGGTGGCGGGTCGCGAGCGGATCTACCTGGACCGGTTCTGGAACGAGTTCTCCGCCGATCCGAAGAAGTTTTCCGAGGCCTCGCGGGCCCACTATGCCAGGCTGTACGCTCGGCCCGGCGCGATGCACGCCGGTTTCGAGCAGTTCAAGGCCTTCGATCAGGACGCGATCGACAACAAGGCGTTTGTTGCACAGGGCAAGCTGACGATGCCGGTCCTCGCCGTAGGCGGCGAGAAGTCGTTCGGCCCGATGATGGCGGTCGTGATGCGCGCCGCCGCCACGAATGTCCAGGAGGCGATCGTGCCTGAGTCAGGGCATTGGGTGATGGAGGAGAATCCGAGCGCGACGATCGCGCTGGTTACCGACTTTCTCGCAAAGTGACGCGGAACGACTTGCCGAACGCTTGACTCCCACTTGACGTCCTCCCCGTAGCCTTCCCTCCACATTCGGCCCAGTCCTGGTTCGGGCTGGTTACTGCCCCAGCGAACCCGGGCCCAGTCGTTCCAACATGGAGGCTTCTATGTACCCCGCAGTGGGAGTGAGACGTATTGCCCTGCGAGCCGCGCCGGCAGGGCTGGTGGCGCTCGGGCTGATGCTCGCGGGCTGCGGGGATCGAGAGGAGACCCCGCTGGGCCCCGCCGCCACGGCGTCGGCCGAGCCGACGGGTGATGCCGGCCTTCAAGCCGAAAAGCAGCGCAACGCTGTGAACCTAGGTCC
>JAXDMF010000212.1:0-4741 GCA_034666205.1 Gemmatimonadales bacterium | reverse complement strand
CCCACCAGGAGGCCTGCGCGTCGGTCGATACGCCGATCGCCCCCGCGACATGCGCGGCATATCCGTCGCCGGTCTGCACCAGCCAATGGTCGTGCCGCGCGGGAAAAAACATGACCTCCTTGGGCGCGGCGGCCTCCACCACGCGCCTGGTGTTGGTCCCGACCCGGGTGCGCCGCGCGAGCACGCCGAGGTAGAGGGTTTCGAGATGAGCGAAGGCATCGTAGGGTCCCTCGATCAGGAGCACCGTCTCCCACGGCTCGATCTCGTCTCCCTCCTGGAGCGCGTGCACCTCGAGCTCCGGCCATTCAATCGCGCACCGCTTCAAGATGGCGATGGCCTCGTCCACGCCGCCGAGGAAGGCCTGGGCCTTGCCGAACACCTGCATGGTGACCCGGGGGCGATAGCGGTCGGCCAGCAGGATCTCACGCGCCCGGACGAAGTACTTATCGGAGTAGTATCCGGCGCGCATCTTGGCGACCGGCAAGTTGAAAATGTCGGGGTCCAGCCGCGGGCGAGGGGGCATTCAGGCGCTGGGCTGCGTCCCGTCGAAGCGCTGGGACTTCAGTGCACTGAGCGCGGCGCGGAGGCGGCGGGCGCCGCTCGCGGTGGGATAACGGTCGATCAGGCGGCGCAGCTCTGCCATGGCGCGGCCCGGGTCGTCGAGGTGATGGTCGTAGAGATCCACGAGCGCCAGTCCGACGCGGAAGTCGTCGCGGCCCGACAGCGGGTGGGAGCGGAGGCCCTCGACCTCGACCGCGGCGGTCTCCGGCTCGGTCAAAGGCCCGGCAAGCAGTGTCGCACGGCGAAGCGTAGCCTCCACCCGCTCGGCGGGATTTCGAGCTCGCTCGGCGTAGGCCTCCGCAGCAGCCTGGGGATGCCCCCGCACGGCCAGCGTCTCTATACCGGAGTAGCCACCGCCGGCCCGCATCAGCCCGGCGTTCGACAGGAGCTGGAAGAAGCCATCGATGGCCGGTTCGAGCACTCCTGTGGTAACCCCGACTACCAGGCCGTACACGGCCCACAAGGCGCCCACCAGTTCGAGCATCCGCGGGTCGGTGATCACACCAACGACGACGGCGATGAGGGTGCCTAAGAGGGCGAACACCCCGATGAGGAGACGCACGAGCGCGAGCGGTTCCTCGACGGAACGGGAGGCCTTCTGTAAGGCGGAGAGCAGCGAAGTGAAGATCAAGCCGAAAAGTTAGGACCCGCGATTGAACCGGGCAAGCGATTCGCGCCGTCGCTCGGTTGACTTTCGCTGCGGCCGGGGCCTAAATCCCGGCAGAGCCGTCGGCCCTCACTTTGCGCTTTTGCGGAGGCCCACCATGTCACAGCTGGTTTCGCGCCGCGATCAGAGGCCCGCTTGATGCAGCGCATCAGAATGCTGGTTCCGGCGTTGCTCTGGGCGGCACCGCTGGCCGCACAGGTTCCTACGGGCCCGGAGCCCGCCGACACAACGGCCCCAGCAGACACCACGGAGGGATCGGACACCACTGCTACGGGTGAGGTCGAGCCCAAGGCACCCTGGAGGACCAGCTATTTCCCCTACCTGACCGGCGCCCCCAACGACGGCCCGGTAGTGGCGTTCCGGGTACACCATTTCCAGCCGGCGGAGTACGACGCCCGAGTTACTGCCAATGCCGCGTTTACCGCGGAAACCGGCATCACGTTCCGCGGCGGCCGTCACATCATCCTCAGATTTCGGGCACCCCAGTTGTGGAAGAACTGGCGGCTCAAGGCCCTTGCTGCCGCGGTCAGGGAGGTGCGGTTCGGTTACTTCGGGGTGGGCAACAACACCGTAGACAACGGCGACCTGGTCACCCCCCAGCAGCCCTATCTCTACCGGGTCCGGCGGGCCCGCTACGGGGGACAGGTCGAGGTCACCCGCCGAGTTCGGGGGCCACTCCAGGTCGCTCTCCTCGGCTACGTCGAGCGGACTCGTTTCACCACGCTGCCCCTGCCGTCAGTATTCAAAACCGATTTCGGACCGGAGTTGAAGGAGACCGACGTCTCGGGTAGAGTCGCGCTGGTGTACGACACTCGTGATAAGGAATACAACCCCCATCAAGGGCTGCTGCTCGAGGCGGGCGCCCAGGCGGGCACCGGCGGCGATGGCTATACCCGGTTGTACAGCGTGCTGCGGGGGTATCTTAGCCCGCGCGAGGGAACCCTCATCGCGGCGCGGCTCGCCGCTTCAGGAATCAGCGGAACTCCCAACCTGAACGCCCGGTACCTCATCCCCGCCTGGGAGGACCAAATACCGGCCCTGGGCGGCCCGTATTCCCATCGGTCCTTCGATACCGGACGCTTTGCCGGGAAGGGCGTACTGTTCGGCAATCTCGAGGTCCGCCACGACCTGCTCGCCTTCGGCGACCTCGGTGCCATTACACTGATCGGCTTCACGGACGTTGGGCGGGTGTTCGAAGGAGAGAAGTTCACGACCAAGGATCTGAAGGTCGGCGGTGGTGGCGGGATTGGACTCCGGATCCTGCGCTCGACCATCTTCACGTTCAACTTCGCCGGTGGGCCGGACGGCTTCAACTTCTCGGTCGGGAGCGGCTGGATGTTTTGACAGCGGGGAAGCGGGGAAGCGGAACAGAAATAGTTTCAGCCGTTATTCGCGTTCTCGGCCTCCCTACAAGCCCACTGGCTTCCCTGCTGCCCCGCTTCCCTGCTTCCCCGCCTCCGACGTAGTCGGAAGCCCGGCCGCCTGCAGCACCTCTCTGAGCGTCGTCTCACCGCGATCGCGGGCATACCACTTACGGACCAGGGGATAGAGCTCGGTCTTCGGCATGGTGGCCCGGTTGGCCATCACCCACGTCTGGAGCTCCGTCGGACGCGGGCCCCAATGACCGGTCTCCTTGAACGATTCATCGAGGACGATGACGATGGGGATCGACCGCGAGCCATTGGTCAGATACTGGTCCATGACCTCGGGGTACTTGTCCCGCATGATCACTCGCACCTCGAGCCCGGGAGCCTGGGCGGCAAATCGAGCGATGATGGGTACGGTGTTCGATGCGTCCCCACACCAGTCTTCCGCAATCACGAGCAGCTTGCGCGGCGTTCCCGATGACACGGCGGCAAGCGCCCAGTCCGGCACCCGCGCCAGGTTATACACGCCCTGCCACAGCCCGCAGTGTTCTGCCTTGCATGCGGCAACGAACGCATCGAAGGTGAGCGCCTCGTCCCACAGCTTCCTGAAGTCCAGCATGTTCTTCTCCGATCGCGATTACGACTCTTCCGGCAACAGGATCCTGCCCTGAGAAGTTCCCCTGTCATCCGGCGGCTCAAATCTCCTCGATTCTAATACCGCGCTTGCCCAGCTCCGACACGTAGGCGTCGAAGGGGATCGCCTCGTCGGGGGTGAGCACGCCCTTGGCCTTGACCCGGCCATCGACCTGCATCTGTCCGGTGATCGAGAGCGAGTAGCCGGTAGTCCGCATCATGGCGCTGATTCCGTGCTTGGCATCGTAGTAGTCGAGCAGGCGGAAAGTCACGGAGTGCGGCTTGCCCCCTTTCTTGCCGGTCGCCTGCACCTGTAAGGCCACCAGGTCACGACCCTCGGGCTTGTACAGCCGGGAGTGAACCGCCGCGATGAAGACGTCGCGCGGTACGACCTTCTTTCCCTTTACATCGATCGGCTCGTTACTCAGCAGGCCGAGCTCCCGAATGGGGCGGATGACGGCAGCGTGTCCCGGGTAGCGCAGCGTTTTGTACTCCATGACCTCGATCTTGCCTTGATAGGCAAACGGGAGGGTACTGATTCCACCGCCGGTGTGGAACGCCTCGAGCATCCCGACCGGGGAGGGGAACTCGACCGGCTCCACCTCGCTCAAGGCATCGACCTGCACCGGCCTTCCCCCGCGGAGCACCCATGAGGGTGTGGTGTAGTAGTCGAGGGCTCCCTCGAGCGAGTATACAATCTGGTAATTGAGCGGTGGCTCCGGGCTCTGCGGCAGCCCGCCGACGAAGATCTTTACCTTCTCGGCTTGATCGAGCCGCCGGATCCCCTCCGCTGCCAGAATGTTTACCATGCCTGGCGCGAGCCCGCAGTCGGGGATTACGGAAATGCCCTTGGCCAGCGCTTCCCCGTGGAGCTTCTTCTGCTCCAGCACGATTTCGGTGTTCCCCCCGAGGTCGGAGAAGTGGGAGCCCGATTCGACCGCGGCCTTGGCCATCGGCAGGTTGTAGTAGTAGGGGATGGCGCTCATGACAGCTGCCTGGCCCCGGAATGTCTGTGCCACAGCGGCAGAGTCGGTGACGTCGAGCTTGACCGTACGCAGCCGTCCGCTCCAGTCGCCCCGGAGAAAGGGTGGGAGCTTGTCGAGCCGCACATCGGCCAGAGTCACCGTGGTAACCGCCGGGTTCTGCAGCAGATCGTACGCGCAGGCGCAGCCCTGGAGCCCGGCGCCGAGGACGAGCAGTTTCATCACTACTCCGGTAGAAAAGCTCCAGAACATAGTAGGACGAGTGAGAAGTAAGAAGTGAGAGGTGAGAGGGAAGGCTCTGTCACGCATATTCTCGGTTTGTCGCGCATCGCCCACGTTCACATCCGAGCGGCCATGCGCGACCATAAGAGCCTATTGGCGTGGCAAGAGGCTAACGCAGTGGTACGGACAGTAATGTTCTCCACGCGCGGAATCAGACACCCCTGTGTCGACCAGCTTCAGCGTGCAGCACTATCTGTACAGCTCAATATTGCCGAAGGTTATGCTTTGAGGTCATCGAAACGGTTTCG
>JAXDMF010000211.1:0-3272 GCA_034666205.1 Gemmatimonadales bacterium | reverse complement strand
GGCATACGTCCATCCATTCCGGCCGGACCGCGATCCGGACGCTGTCCCCCTGGTGCAGGCCGGGATGATTAGGTACCCGGAAGCCTTCGCCGCCAGCCTGGGGAATCAGCCAGCCGCCATTCGAGAGTTCCGCGACCTGCCCTTCGAAGAAGTTTGACTCGCCGATGAACTTGGCCACGAATCCGGTGCGCGGATTCTCGTAGATCTCTGCGGGGGTGCCCAGCTGCGCTACCTTCGCATTGTCCATCACCGCGATCCGGTCGGACATGGTCAGCGCTTCTTCCTGATCGTGCGTGACATAGATGAAGGTGGTGCCGAGCTGCTTGTTGAGGGCCTTGAGCTCCAGCTGCATTTCCTTGCGGAGCTTGAGGTCGATGGCGCCGAGCGGCTCGTCCAGCAGCAGAATGGCAGGCTCCAGTACCAGGGCCCGCGCGAGCGCCACCCGCTGCCGCTGTCCCCCTGATAGTTGGCTGGGCAGCCGGCCGGAGAAGACGTCGGGCTTGAGCCGCACCATCTCCAGCGCGCGCCGGACCCGGCCCTCGATCTGCTCCTTTGGCGTCTTCCGTTGTTCCAGGCCGAAGGAGACGTTACGGGCGACGGTGAGGTGGGGGAAGAGCGCGTAATTCTGAAACACCATGGCAATCCGCCGCTCATACGGCCGCTTCTTGTTCACCGTCTCGCCGAGCAGCCGGACCTCACCGCCGTCTTCATCGGGCTCCTCGAAGCCTGCCAGGAGGCGGAGGGTGGTGGTCTTACCGCATCCCGAGGGTCCGAGCAAGGAGAAGAACTCTCCGCGATGGATCTCGATGGACAGACTGTCCACCGCCTTCACGTCTCCAAAGGTCTTGGACACGTTCACGAATTGGACCACGGGGTTGCCCTTGGGAGGTGCAGTCACGAGACGGCTTCCAGCGCCTGTTCCACGGCATCCAATCCTTCCTCGACGATGGCCTCGGACGTAGTGAGTGGCGCGAGGATCCGCACGGTGTTGCCGTAGGTCCCGGCCGAGAGCAGGATCACCCCGCGCTCCAGTGCGGCGGCAATCAGTCGCGCGGTCAACGCCTTGTCCGGCTCCTTGGTGGACCGATCCACCACCAGCTCCATCCCCACCATCGCGCCCAGGCCCCGCACATCGCCGATGCAGGCGTGCCGCGCTGCCCACTGGCAGAAGCGGGCCCGGATCTGCTCGCCCATCCGTGCAGCCCGGGCCGGCAGGTGCTCTGCCTCCATGGCGTCGAGGACCGCGAGGGCGGCGGCGCAGGCGAGTGGATTGCCGCCGTAGGTACCGCCCAACCCGCCGACCTGGGGAGCCTCCATGACGTCGGCCCGTCCGGTGACCGCGGCGAGCGGCAGGCCCCCTCCGAGTGACTTGGCCGTCGTGATGAGATCGGGAACCAGACCGTAGTGCTCACTGGCGAACAGCTTCCCAGTACGCCCGAACCCGGTCTGAATCTCATCGGCGATGAAGAGGATACCGTGATCCCGGGCGAAGGCGGCGAGCGTGGTCACATACTCCTTCGGGGCGGGAACGAAGCCACCCTCACCCAGCTCCAGCTCCATGATGACCGCGGCGACCGAATCCGGGTCCACGATCGACGCAAACATCCGTTCCAGACTCTCGCGGCTCGCCATGCAGCAGTCACTTCCTTCCCCGCTTCCCCGCTTCCCCGCTTCCCCGCACCTATAACAGTACGGAAACGGTATCCGATACACTTCCGGGGCGAACGGCCCGAATCCCTTCTTGTAGGGCATCACCTTCGAGGTAAGCGCCATCGCCAGATTGGTCCGGCCATGAAAGCCATGCTCGAAGCAGACCACCGCCTGGCGGCCGGTAAAGTGCCGTGCCACCTTGATGGCGTTCTCCACTGCCTCGGCTCCGCTGTTCAGCAGAAACGTCCGCTTGGGATGATCCCCGGGCGTAAGCCGGTTGAGCCGCTCCGCCAACTCGACGTACGGCTCATAGGTGGACACCGGGAAGCAGACGTGAGCGAAGTGGTCGAGCTGGTTCCGTACCGCGTCCACCACGGAAGGGTGACGGTGGCCGGTGTTGACCACGCCGATGCCGCCGCCGAAATCGATGAGGCGGTTGCCGTCGGCGTCGGTAATGACCGCGCCTTCGGCGTGAACCACAGCGATTGGCGTGACCGCCGGGACACCGCGAGGAACTGCTTGCGCCCGTCGGGCAAGCAGAGCACGGCTCTTCGGGCCGGGTATCTCGGTCACGAGATTGATGACGCCGGGCATGGGAAGCCTCAGGAGGACGGTGAGAGGTGAGAGGTAAGATGTACGAGGGGGCCAGCCCTTCCGCTACCCCCTCTCACTTCTCACCTCTCGCTTCTTGCTGTACAATTGTACCGCGACTCGTCTCTCGTTCCCAATTCACAGCTCTGTAAGGAGAAGCTCCCATGATCTCGGCTCGGGGGTTGTCCGGATGGGCCTTAGTGCTCGCGGTGGCGGCGTGCGGCGGTGGCGACAAGCCTCAGGCCGGGGGGGCCTCTGCGGCCAAGAAGATTGAAATCACGCCGACGAAGGATGCGCGTGCGGATGCCAAGACATACCTGGCACAGCTCTGCCCCAAGCCGATCGGCGGTGAGCTGAACTTCATGGTCTGGGAAGGTTACACCGATACCCTTTTCACCCGGCCATTCGAGGACGCCTGTGGGGTCAAGGTCAACGCCACCTACATGGGTTCGAGCGACGACTTGGTAGCCAAGCTGCGGGCCGGCGGCGCGGAGACCATCGATCTGATCTCGCCCTCGAGCGATGCCGCCACTGCCATCATCGAAGCGGGACTGGCTGCGCCTCTCGACCTCGGCCGAATCCCGAGCTACAACGATCTGAGCGAAGGCTTCCGCAACCTGAAGGTCGCTCGCAAGGGCGATGCGGTCTACGGGGAGCCCTGGGCCTTCGGCCCCAACCCGCTGATTTACGACAGCAGCAAGGTGCGCAGCGCGCCGGACTCCTGGGGGGCGCTGTGGGACAAGAAGTACCGCAGCAAGCTGTCGCTCCAGGACGACATCGCCACTTTATACATGGTCGCCCAGTATCTCGGGATGGACGACTCCAAGGACCCGAGTCACCTGTACAATCTGTCGGATGCCGACCTGGCCAAGGTCAAGGCGAAGATGCTTGAGCTCCGGCCCAATGTTCGGAAGTACTGGGTCACCGCGGGTGACATGACCCAGCTGTTCCAGAGCGGCGAGGTGGTGATGGGCGAGGGCTGGCCGCTGATGACCAACCAGCTTCGCCAGGCCAAGTTCCCCGCCGCGGAG
>JAXDMF010000210.1:0-31891 GCA_034666205.1 Gemmatimonadales bacterium | reverse complement strand
AGCGGGCCGAGGTCCCCGATGCGCTGAAGGAGAAGGCAATCTTCTGGATCGGGCAGAACGAGAGTCCCGAGAACGCTGGTTTCCTGCGCTCGCTCTATGGGCGACTCAAGAGTCAGGAACTGAAGAGGAAGGTGCTGTTCTCCCTCTCTCAGATGGGTGGCGAAGAGTATGGCCGCTGGCTCCTCGGCGTCGCCCGCGACACGGCACAGGGGATCGAGATGCGGAAGCAGGCGCTCTTCTGGGCCGGCCAGGGTGGCGTCTCGCTCGTCGAGCTGACCAAGCTCTATGGCGACGTCGGCGACCAGCGGATGCGGGAGCAGCTGATCTTCGTGTACTCCCAGCGAGACGAGCCCGAGGCTCTCGACAAGCTGATAGAGATCGCCAAGCGGGACCCGAATCCGGATCTTCGGAAGCGCGCACTCTTTTGGCTGGGCCAATCGGAGGAAAGCCGTGCGGTGCAGGCGCTCCAGGACATCATCGAGCAGCCCTAGGGAAGACCCGCGCGCACTGGCTCTGTTCGAGAAATTTTGCGATAGCCCCGCAGGCAACCCTTTCGTCGTTCCCTCCGTCTAAGTCACGCGTTCGCTCCCGGCGCGTGCCATGAATCCCCGCCGGATTCCATTCCGTCAGTATGCGGGCCACCGGCGCCGCGGAGGGGCCATCAGTGGGCGACCCCACAACTGCAGTCGCGCTCTACTTCGCGCTGGCGGGCCTGATCCCCACAGGCCCGGGCGACACGGTACCCAAACCGCCCGAGAGCCCCATGGTCCACGCGGCCCGGCTTCACGGTGGGTTTACGCTGGACGGGATCCTCTCCGAGCCCGACTGGGCCACCGCAATGCCGGTCTCCGACTTTACTCAACGGGAGCCACACGAGGGCGCCACCGCTACCGAGCGGACCGAGGTCCGGGTTCTCTACGACAATGATGCGCTCTACGTGGGGGCCCGGTTGTATGACAGCCGTCCGGATTCGATACGGGCTCAGCTGGCCCGGCGAGACCGCATCACCAGCTCGGATCGTTTCCTGGTATTCCTCGACTGCTATCACGACCGTCGCACCGGCTTCTACTTCGGCATCAACGCGGCCGGGACGCTCTACGATGGAACCCTCTACAATGATGATTGGGACAGCGACACGTGGGACGGAGTCTGGGAAGGCAAGGCAAGCCGCGACTCCGCCGGCTGGACGGCGGAGCTCAGGATCCCGTACTCCCAGCTCCGCTTTCAACGCCAGAAGGAGAATCGGTGGGCCATCAATTTCAAGCGGGAGATCGCGCGCCGGAACGAGCTGGATTACCTGGTCCGGACCCCCAGCAATGGGAGCGGGTTCGTGTCGAGGTTCGTCGATCTGGTTGGCATCGAGGAGGTCTCACCTCCGCCACGACTCGAAATTCTTCCCTATGTGACCACGCGAGCCGAATACATGGGTCACGGCGTGGCGGACCCGTTCAACGACGGCTCTCGCTTGGGCGCTGGCATCGGTGGCGATCTCAAGTTGGGCATCGGGAGCAACCTGACTCTCGACGCCACCGTGCACCCCGACTTCGGGCAGGTCGAGGTAGATCCTGCGGTGGTCAATCTGAGCGACGTGGAGACCTTCTTCGAGGAGCGCCGGCCGTTTTTCATGGAGGGGGCCAACATCTTCAATTATGGGGAAGGCGGTGCCAATGATTTCTGGGGCTTCAACTGGGCGGGTCCCAGTTTCCTGTACAGTCGCCGCATCGGTCGGGCACCTCAGGGCGAGCTGCCGGACGACTACGACTATTCGAACGTGCCGGCGGGGAGCAACATCATCGGCGCCGCCAAGCTTTCGGGGAAGGTAGGGAGCTGGAGCTTCGGCGCCCTCAACGCAGTCACCAGCCGCGAGCATGCCCAATTCTCGCTGGGTCAGCAGCGCTGGCAGCAGGAAGTCGAGCCGCTCACCTACTATGGCGTCTATCGGGCCCAGAAGGAGTTGGCTGGAGGCCGGCATGGGCTGGGATTCATTGGCACGCTGACCGCACGCTCCTTCGATGAGCCCCAGCTTCGCCAGGAGCTCAGCTCCAGCGCCACTGGGTTCGGCCTCGACGGGTGGACGACGCTGGACCAGAACGCGATGTGGGTGGTCAGCGGCTGGGCCGGTGCGAGCCGGGTAAGCGGTACTCCCGAGCGGATACAGTCGCTCCAGGAAAGCTCGGTGCACTACTTCCAGCGGCCCGACGCCGGCTACCTCGGCGTTGATTCGAGCCGGACGTCTCTCACCGGCTATGCCGCCCGGGTCTCGCTCAACAAGCAGAAGGGCAACTGGATGCTCAACTCGGCCATCGGTGTGGTGGACCCGAATTTCGAGGTGAACGATCTAGGCTTTCAGTTCCGCGGCGATCAGATCAACTCCCACGTCATGGTGGGGCACAAATGGACCCAGCCGAGTCGGCTGTTCCGGAGCTGGAGGCTCAACCTCGCCGGCTTCCGGAGTTATGACTTTGGCGGCGACGTCACCTGGACCGGGCTGTTTCTTACCGGGTTGTACGAGCTGAGGAACTTCTCGACCGGCAAGTGGTTCGTGGCCTACAACCCTAGGACGCTCAGTGACCGGCGCACCCGCGGTGGGCCGCTGATGGTCAACCAGCCGGGCGTGGAGTGGGACTTTCAGCTCGACTCCGATCCCAACCAGCGTTGGATCTACGGCGTCGGGCTTCACGGCACTCATTACCGGGAGAACTGGGATCAGAGCTGGAGTGCGCGGGCGGCGCTCGAGTGGAAGCCGGGCGCACGGCTGTCGCTTCGGGTCGAGCCGCAGATCGAACGGACCGGTACGTCGGCCCAGTACGTTGACACGTTCGACGATGGGCTGGCGACCAATACCTTCGGTCATCGATACGTCTTTGCCGGCCTGGATCAGACCACAGTGTCCGCCAGCGTGCGGCTCAACTGGATCTTCACGCCGCGGCTCAGTCTCGAGGTGTATGCGCAACCGCTGCTCTCTTCGGGGCGGTACGCCGGGTTCAAGGAGCTGGCGCGGCCTCGCAGCTACCTGTTTAACGGCTACCCGGATCCGACTGAGACGGCTGATCCCGACCGTATCCTGGTCGACCCGGATGGGCCCGCGGGACCGGCGGAGGCCCATGAGATCGATGACCCCAACTTCTCCCTGGCATCACTGCGGGGGAATGCGGTGCTCCGCTGGGAGTTCTCGCCCGGCTCCACCTTGTTCTTCGTATGGACGCAGAATCGGAAGGATACGGAAACGATTGGCAGCTTCCGGACCGGCCGCGCATTCGATCGGCTGTTCGGCGCCGTCGCGGACAACATCTTTCTGGTAAAGGTGTCGTACTGGTGGAATCCGTAGGCGGCAGGCCATGAGCCGGGCAGGCTGCGTGTTACATTCCCCCGGTGCCCGCCAGACCCATCCACTTCCTGACCATCCTGCTCCTCGGGCTACTCGCCGCCTGTGGAGCGCCCAAGCCCGAGACACCGGTGGTCGAGCTCGCGCTCGCCGGCGACACTCTACCCACGCCCTACTCCGACGTGACCGCGGCCGCGTGGCTGGGCGGAAGCCGCTGGGCAGTGCTGGCGCCGGCGGATAACGCCGTCGCCATCGCCGATTTCGGGGCCAAGGCGCTCACCCCTCTGGGCGGTCGATCATCGAAAGCGCTGCGGAATCCTTCCAATCTCTTCGTGTCCGGCGACACCCTGTACGTGGGCGACTGGGCCCTTCGCCGGCTCACGCTCTGGACTCCCAGCGGACGACTGGTACGATCCATTCCTGCCGTCAACTCGCTACGGGGGACTCTACCCCGGGCGCGTGACCGAGCCGGGTACTTCTATCTCGACCTCTATCCCCTGCCCGGCCCCGACGGGAGCGGGAATCGCGATTCCGCCGCCGTGGTGCGAGTCGACACCTCACTCATTCGGGCCGACACCCTCGCACGGCTCGCGCCGCTCGACATCGCAGTAGTTCAGGGCGACGCCGGGCGGCGGTTCGAGCGTCGTGTGTTCAGCGGGTTGGACCGCTGGGGTGTGCGGCCCGATGGCTCGCTCTGGCTGGGAAGAGTCTACGACAACCGGGTAGATTGGCGCGGGCCGGATGGGCAGTGGAGCCGTGGTCAGCCACTGCCCGACCGGGTCCTGGAGGTGACGCGCTACGACCGTGAGCTTTTCTTGCGCAAATTCCCTCCGGAGCTCCGGGGAACAGCGCAGGATCTGCCGTTTGCCGCGATCAAGCCGCCATTCGAGGCTGGCATTACCGGCGCAGATGGAGACGTGTGGCTGGAGAAGAGCCGGGCACCGGCTGACTCTTCCCGCCGGTATCATGTGGTGGATCGGCAGGGTCGGTTGGTACGGGAGATCCGCGTCCCTGGCCACGGGCGTATTCTGGCCGTCGGAGCCAACTCAGTGCTAGTGGCCGAGCCGGCCGCCCAGGGCATCCGGCTGATCCGTGTCGGCCTGCCCCCGTCCTCGCCAAACCCAACGCCGTAACCTCACTCACTGAAGTCGAGTTCTCCCAGGAGGGTCGGTCGGATGAAGCTGCCGCATTCACTGTCTCTGTTCGCACTAGTGGCAATGCTCGCATGCAGCCCGGCCGAGAGTCAGACCCTGGCTCTGGATGCCAAGCTGCCGGCCCGTTTCGGCAATATCAGCAACGTCGTCGAGCTGAGGGATGGACGGGTGATATTCGCCGATACCAAGAACAAGCTCTTTCTTCGGGGCGACCTGAAAAACGGAAAGGTGGACACGATCGGGAGCCGGGTTGACTCCTTATCCAAGAGCGGCTCTGACGGACAGTACAAGTTTCCCGGATGGACGGCTCATCTGGCAGGGGATACCGTGGCCCTGGTTGACTTCAGTGCGATCCGCACCACGCTCTGGAGCGAGGCGGGACGGCCGCTCGGCGTGCTGCCGATCAAGGAGGTCGCGGGCAAGACACCGGTTTTGCTCTACGACACGGTTGGGCACGGATACAAGATTGACTACCAGGCCGTGGTCGGCGGAGGGGAGCCGGGACGGATCCTCCGGCCCGACAGCATTCCAGTCCTCCGTCTTACTGTGAAGGGTGGTGCGGTGGACACGGTCGCGCTCCTGGCTGGCCCCGAGTACGGTGATGCGACCTTTGGGGAGCAGGTGCAGCAGGCCGCCAAGGTATTCGCACCCAATGATTTCTTTGGCGTGCTCCCGGATGGGACGGCCTGGATTGCCAGGGGCAGGGAAAACCGGGTCGATTGGCGCTCGCCTGACGGGCGCTGGAAGCTCGGACAAACCCACGCGTACACCCGGGTGCCGGTCACCCAGGCAGACAAGGATCGGGTCCTTGCCCAAGTCAGGGAGCATGGCAAGCAGTTCGGCATGCCCCAGGACCTCCGCATCGTCTACCCCTTCGCGGACACTAAACCACCATTCGATTTCGCCTTGGGGCGCCCGAATGGCGAGGTCTGGCTCCAGCGGCCCCAGTCCCGCGAAGGCGCGGCGCTGATCTACGACGTATTCAATAGAAAGGGAATCTGGGAACGCACGGTCACCTTTCCCCAGGGCTCGGCACTCGCCGGCTTCGGGCCTAGCGGATCGGTCTACGGATCGGTCAAAAACGCGGATGGAACGAAGACGGTGGGGAGGCTGCGCGACTAATCCAAGATCGGCGGATCATCTCCGGGCGGAGTATTCGGCCCGGAGCGGTCGGAGCGACGCCGACCCCGCCGCTGACCCTCCTCGTACCACCTCCGGGTGATCTCGCCGGCCAAGTCCCGGTTTCCCAGGCCGAACGCCAGGCCCACAGCCAGTGCCAAGGCTCCCAGAATCAGGGTAAAGGCGGCGGTGACGATCTCTTCCGCCACTCCCACCTGCTGTAACGCCATGAAGATCGAGATCACAATGACGGCGGCTTTGGCCATCTTGGCCACCGTGGGCACCCCCGAAAGGCCACCGGCCGAGGCCACGATGAGCCCCCGGACGAACTCGCCGACGATGATTCCAAGGATGACGATGACGATGGCCGCAATCAGCGTCGGAATGAAGCTGAGCATCGCCCCGAACATCTCGTTGATGCTCTCGAGTCCGAGAGCCATGCTGGCCAGGAGAATGACCACCAGCATTACCAGCCAGAAGATGAGCTTGGCGAGCGCGCGCACCGGGTCGAGACGGGACCCCGTACGCCCCACCGCCTCGTCCAGCCCTCCGGCGGTAGCCATGCGATTGAAACCCAGCCGCTTGAGGAGGTCGTCCGCCCAGCGCTGCACCTGGCGAGCCAGAAAGTACCCCGTCAGGAGTATGACGGCGGCTCCTACCAGGGCGGGGATCACGGTCCCGATCTGCTCGGCGCCGATCACCATGCGTTCCCAGAGCTCGTTCACTGTGTAACCTCGATGACGAGTTTGCCCATCTGTTCACCCCGTTGGAGCCGTTCGAAGGCCTTTTGAACCTCATCCAGTGGTACGATCTGATCGATGACAGGCCATAGCTTTCCTGCGTGGGCCAGCTCGAGGATCTCGGCGTACTCGCGCCGGCTGCCGAGGGTCGCGCCCAGTATGGTCCACTGATGCCAGAAGAGCCGGCGTAGATCGAGAGAGACTATTGGTCCGGTGGTTGCGCCGCAGACCACCAGGCGCCCGCCCCGTCTGAGCGACCGGAGCGACATCGGCCAGCTCTGCTCCCCGGCGCTGTCCACCACGACGTCGGCGCCCTGCCCTCCCGTGAGCTTCCGCAGCTCTGCCACGACGTCGGCCTTCCGATGGTTGAGCACCACATCGGCACCCATCTTCCGCGCCGCCTCGAGCTTCATGTCCGACCCGCTGGTGACCACCGTCCTCGCGCCCAGCAAGCCCGCAATCTGAAGCGCGGCCAGCGCGACCCCACCGCCGATGCCCCAGATCAGCACAGTCTCTCCGGGCTGCAACCGCGCCCGCGTGGTCAGCATGCGCCACGCCGTGAGCGTGGCCAGCGAGAAGGACGCTGCCTCCGGCCACGGCATCTTCGCTGGAACTGATGCCAGGTTCTGGGCCGGGACCACGATGTACTCGGCCGCGGTGCCGGGATAGTGCTCCCCAATCACCCGAAGGCGAGCACAGAGCGGGTCATCCCCTGACTGGCACACCGCGCATTGGCCGCAGGAGAGGGTCGGGTTCACCATGACCCGGTCTCCGGGGCTCACCTGCCGGACCGCCGACCCGACCGCTCGAACGACCCCGGCCCCATCCGAACCCAGGATATGGGGGAAGCTGTAGGTGACCCCTGGCAATCCTTCGGCGACCAACAGATCGAGGCGGTTGAGCGCGGCGGCTCGCATCTGGACCAGGACCTGATCAGCGGATTGGATAACGGGTTCCGGCAACTCCTGTACCCGGAGGTGCTGGAGCCCTCCGGCAGCCACCAAGGTTGCAGCCTTCATCCGTGGCGTAGCTTCAGAAGGATGGGTTCAGGATCTGCTCTCCAGGGCGGATCGGAACGGCGACTGGCTGGCTTTTGGGCGCCGTAGATTGCAAGAAGAGGTTGAATTCGACCCGGCCCTTTGCGGCATCGGCGAGGCGTCCCACGATATAAGCCGCGCGGTCACCGTCCCGAGACAACGCCAGGGAGGCGATCGGTTGGTCGGTTTCGAAGAGCAGCCCGGCACTACCAGCCGCTCCCCCGCGCATGACCCGTGATCCTTTCGATTTGCCGCCCTCGGTCACGTAGAGCAGATCGCCGCTGGGGAAGAATCGCGGGTTCGAGTCACGGGCCGGGCTCTTGGTGAGTCGCCTTTGATTACTTCCATCGAGACTCATCGTATAGATCTCCTGGTTTCCATCCCGGGTAGAAACGAAGGCGATGGTCCGGCCATCGGGTGACACGGCGGGCGATTGGTTTCGGCTGGGACCCATCGTGAGCTGGCGGTTGTCGCTGCCGTCTGCCGAGATGATTGCGATCTGCGTTGTGGCACCCGAATTGGCAGTATAGACGAGGCGTTTCCCATCCGGAGTCCAGGCCGGTTCCCCTTCGTTACCGGGACTGGTGGTGAGCCGCTGCAGGTTCCGTCCATCGGCGTCCATGACGTAGAGATCGTAGTTGGTAGTCCGATTGGAGCTGAATGCGACTCTGGTGCGATCGGGTGAGAGCACCGCTTGAATATTGGTCGCGCTGTCGACCAGGACTGGTTGGAGTCCGGCAGGTCCGGATACCCGCATCTGGTAGATGCCGTAGGCTCCACCCCGATTCGATACCAGCAGGAGGTCGCCAACCACATACACGTCGGCGGTGGCGCTCTTCCCCCAGGAGGAGGTGGCGCTCACCAGCGCATGCCCGGGACTCAGCGCGTCCACCACACCATCCCGAACAATGGCGACCTCAGACCGATCGGAGGTCCAGCGGGGAGCCGTGCTCCGGCTGGTCGAGCCGCCCTGATCCTCTCGAAGATGCGCCGTCAATGTCGTACGCTGGCCGACCAGGAGACCCACCCGGGCGGGGTCCACCACGAGCTCTCCGGGCACCACCTGCACGGTCCACACCGCCGGGGGTATTCCGGGCAGTGTCGCGGTCAGAGTGGTGGTCCCTAGCCCCTTGGGCGTGAGGGTGCCGGTTCGCTGATCAAACGAGGCCACTGCGCTGTCACTCTGATGCCAAACGACTCGTGCCTCGGGAATGGGGCTCGAGTCGGCGGCCTCGGCTACAGCCGTGAACTGGCGGGTGGAGTGCAGCGGGACCTGGATCGTACCGCCTTGATGAGGTGAAACCACCAGGGCCTCTGCCAAGGCGTGGACCGACACCGCGACCCTGTGCTCCTGGCCGGAACCACTGGCGATGATCTCCGCCTGGCCCGGCGCGCGGGCCCGCACGATGCCCGAGGGACTGACGGACGCCACGGTCGAGTCGGTCGATCGCCACTGGACTAATGCGCGGACCTCACGGTTGCCTTGACTCGGCACCAGGACCCCGATGGTGTCGGCTTCCTCCGGTCCCAGCGAGATCTTGCTGCGCGAGAGAACAAAGTCGGCCTGGACGACTTCCACCGGCAGCGTCGCCATCAGCCTGGTTCCGGTGGCTGCCTGTACGATCGTTCTGCCGGCTCCGACGCCGAAGACGACCCCGGCGCTGTCCACGGTGGCGATCTCCGGCTTGAGCGATTTCCAGGTCACCCGTCCGATCGCTGCTGGTGTACCGTCATCCCGAAGGGCCTGGGGGGAGATCCGGACGCTCTCGCCGAGGAGGAGGGTCACCGCGGCGGGCTCCAGCGTCAGGACCGAAGCGACCGGGGCTCCGCGAGCGGTGCCGGTGATCAGCACCGCCAGGGATGCCCGCTTCCCCTGCGACCGGGCTTCGATCTTGGCCAAGCCGGGGGTCACGCCCAAGACCGTTCCATCCTTTCGGACCTGGGCGATGAGGGTGTCCGAGCTCCCGAACGTGATCTTGGCCGAGGGGATGAGGTTGCCGCGTTGATCGAAGGCTGCGGCGAAGATGGCCTGCTTCTGCCCCACCCCCAGGGTCAGGGTTTCAGGGGTTACCTGGACCTCGGCTACCGTCTGTGCGGCCGCCGAAGCTCCGGGAATGAGCGTCGCAAGTGCGAAGCCCGTGAGCACATAGCTGCGCGTCCATGGCGGAAGCCCGCAGGCTCTACGGGCCCCAGCGATTGGGGCTGAGATCACCGGGCAGTTGATTCCGGGAAGAGGATGTAGTGCGTAATTATAGCGCGGCCCGGGTGACGCTGCAGCGGCGGCTTGCAGAAGCCATGAGGATGTGCAAGTTATATGTCCTGTTCACTGGAAGGCGCGTGCGCGCCTCGAAACCGGCGGCGGGTAGCGCCGCACCTGCGTTGGGAGGGAGCGAAGATGGCCGAGCTTCACTACATGGAGATGGGCTGGTCCGGCTCTGGCTGGATGGATCCGCTGCCAATGGAGAACACGCCGGCTCCCACTCCCGCCTCGACGCCTTCATACGACTTCGAAGATTCATCCAGCGCCCGCGGCCGGACAGCCCAGCCGAGTCGCAAGCCGGCCAAGAAGTCGAGCCGCGGCTCCGCCAAGAAGTCCTCCTCGCGGAAGCGCGCCAAGAAATCCGCCAAGAAGGCCGCAAAGAAGAGCACCAGGAAATCAGCCAGGAAATCCGCCAAGAAGGGCGGGCGGAGTTCGGCTCGCAAGAAAGCCTCGCGCAGCAAGTCTTCCGGCAGGAAGAGTGCGCGTCGATCCGCTTCCCGTAAGAGAGCAAAGAAGGGGCGCGGCGGCCGGAGGCGGTAACGCGCTGGGTTAGCTCTGCTTCTCGAGCCGGGCCAGGGCGGCGGCACAATTGATCAGCGCGATGTGAGTGAAGGCCTGGGGAAAGTTGCCCAGGAACTCACCCGTCAGCGGGTCGATCTCCTCGGAATACAGGCCGACGTGATTTGCGTGCTGGAGCATGCGGCGGAAGACCCGCTCGGCGCGCTCCCGCTCGCCGATCATGGCCAGCGCCTGGGCCAGCCAGAAGGTGCAGATGGAGAAGCAGCCTTCTTCACCCTCGAGTCCATCGGGATGGCGGTACCGGTAGACCAGTTCGCCATCCATGCTGGTCAGCTCCCGGGCCACTGCCCGCACGGTTGCATGCACCCGTGGGTGGCTCCAGGGGAGAAAACGCACCATCGGTATGGCCAGGGCGGCGGCATCGAGTGCAGTGTCGTCGTATGACTGGACGAACGATTGTCGCTCCTCATTCCACCCGCGCTCCATGATCTCCGCGTGGAGCGCGTCCCGTGCGGCCCGCCAGCCGACCGTATCGCCTTCCAGGCTCAGCTCCTCGGCCATTCGTATGCCTCGATCCACCGCAACCCAGCTCATCACCTTGCTGAACACGTAGTGGCGAACTTCGCCCCGCACCTCCCAGATACTCGAGTCTGGAAGGTGCCAGTTCTTGCTCACCCAATCCACCAGCCCCCGGAGCACTCGCCACGTGCCTTCCGTCATCTCGTGCTTCCGTCGCCAGATGTCGGCGGTCTCCATGACCTCTCCGTAGACGTCGAGCTGGAGCTGGCCCACTGCACCATTGCCGACCCGCACCGGACGGGAGTTGCGGTAGCCGCTCAGGTGGTCCAGCTGGCGCTCGACCAGGTCACGGCGGCCGTCGATGCCGTACATGATCTGGAGGTGACCGCCACCCTCGTGCCGGCAGACCTTCTTGAGGAACCGCATGAAGTGATCGGACTCGCGGTAGTGTCCCACGGCGTCGAACGCCGCCAGGGTGAAGGCGGCATCACGCAGCCAGACAAATCGATAATCCCAGTTGCGCACCCCTCCGATCGTCTCGGGGAGAGACGTGGTTGGAGCGGCAATCATCGCGCCCGTCTCGGCATGGGTGAGCAGCTTCAACGTGAGGGCCGATCGCTTGACCATCCCGCGATAGGGCCCCCGGTAGCGGACCTGGGCAGACCATTTCTGCCAGAACGCCGCGGTGTTGTCGAGCTTGCGCGCGCTCTCGTACCGATCCACCGGATGGATGTCGTCGTCATCGTACCGGAGGACGAGCCAGCGCTCCTCTCCCTTCTCGAGCTCGAAGCGCGCCGTTGCGGTTGATTGCTCGATCATCCATTCGAACGACTTGCCGCTGGAGAGGGTGAGAACCTGATCGGTCCGATCGGTAGCGAAGAGCCCTGCCCGCAGCAGCTCGAGTCGGGTGGTCCGAGCTCCGTATTCGAACCGGGGCATGAAGACCATGCTCATCAGGGCCCGGCCGCGGGAGCAGCGCAGCCGACGATGGATCTCCGGATGGGGCCCCGAGGGACGCCCATCCTCGGCCACCGGCATGAAGTCGGTCACGCTGACGACCGCGTCGTCAGCAGTACGAAATGTGGTCTCGAGGATGTTGGTCCGCGGGAGATATCGCTGAGTGGAGGTCCACCGGCCCTCGGGATGGATGGCCCAGGTTCCACCCCGTTCGGTGTCCAGCAGGGCTGCGAAGACGCTCGCACTGTCGAAGCGAGGCAGGCAGCACCAGTCGATCGAGCCATCGAGACCGACCAGGGCGGCCGTGCGCATGTCGCCTATGAGACCGTAGGCGGAAATCGGTTGTTGGCGAGCGGCGCCGGAGCGCCGAGCGGGAGCTTCGGTCGGCGTCTGATCCTGGACGTCGGTCATCGCCCAAGTATAAGCCGAGTGCGCCGGATCTTGCATCGCCCGTCTGACTTGTCCACCTTCCAGCACCCTTTCCCACCGGTCGTCCATGCGTGCCATCACGCTCCTTCTGGCTGCCGCCGTCGCGGCGTGCCGGACCGGCGGCGAGACCACGGCGTCGGGAAGCAACTCGAGTGTCGTCACCCTTGCCAGCCAGATCACAAGCCAGCTCGATCGCGCCGCGGATGACTGGAACCGTGGCGATCTAGAAGGCTTTCTGTCGGACTACGCGGCCGAAAGCACGACGACCTTCGTGGATGGGCGCCGGGCGCGCCACGGCTTCGAGTTCATCCGACAGAACTACGCTCCCCGCTTCGCCCCTGGGGCCCGCCGGGACAGCCTTCGGTTCGAGGAGGTTGAGGCTCGCTACTTGAACCCAGGCCTCGCGCTGGTCACCGCCCGCTTCCTGCTCACCCGCGGCGGCCTTGTCACTGCCAGCGGTCCATTCACGCTGGTCATGGAGCAGAGGCCCGCAGGTTGGCGAATCCTCCACGACCATACATCCAGTGATCCGCGTTAGCTACCGGCTCGCGGGCCTATTCCTCTGCGGGCTGGTGCTGCAGGGATGCCGGGAATCGACGCCCGACGGTGTCGCTCTTGTCGGAGCCACGCTCATCGACGGCACCGGCGGCCCTCCCCTGACCGATGCCGCGATCGTCGTTCGCCAGGGAACAATCGAGTTCGTCGGGCCTCGATCGGCCTTCGAGCTTCCCAAGAAAACTCGCGAGCTGGATGTCACGGGCCGGTGGATCATCCCGGGCCTGATCGACGCGCACTGCCACCTGGCGCCGGCAGCCGATTGGGCCCCCTCCCGCTATCTCGCCTGGGGCGTCACCACGTTGAGGGACGTGCACGGCGACCTCAACCAGATCCTCCACGTTCGGAAGCGGGCCAACCTGGGCCCGGGAAACAACCCGCGGGTCTATGCGGCCGGAGCCATGATCGACGGGCTGCCGGCGACGTATCGTGACGCGATTGCCGTGAATACCGAGAACGACGCCCGCAAGGCCGTGGATCGGCTGGTAAGCGCCAGCGTCGATCTCATCAAGGTGTACACCCATGTTGACCCCGCCCTGCTTCGAGCGATAGTCGATGAGGCCCACGCCTTCAATCTGAGCGTCACCGGCCACCTCGGGATGACCGATGCGCTCGCGGCGGCAAAGGTCGGCATCTCCGGCATCGAGCACATGAGTGGGGTGGCTGAAGCGGCGTCGAAGGATCCATCTGCCCTATTCGCCGCACACTATCGGGGCTTCTGGCAGGGCTGGACCGCCTCCGAGCGAAGCTGGGCCGACCTCGATTCGGCCGCTCTTACCCGAGTGGCCGCACGGCTGGCTGACCAGAAGGTCACAATTATTCCCACCCTGATCCTGCACGAGACCATGAGCCGGCTCGATGACCCAGCGGTGCTGAACGATGCCGCCCTGGCCGACGTGCCGGCTACGCAGCTGAAGGAGTGGGATGTGAGCGGCCTCATCGCCCGTGCCGGGTGGACCGAGGCCGATTTTGAATCGTTTCGGAGGTCCCGACCCAAACAGGATTTCTTTCTCCGGGTTTTCGCCGCCAGCGGTGGCCGCATCGCCGCCGGGACCGACGCGTCGAACCCGCTCCTCGTTCCCGGCTACAGCGAGCACCGGGAGATGGAGCTCCTGGTACGCGCCGGCCTCTCGCCCCGTGAAGCGCTGCGGGCGGCGACGCGAAACGGAGCGGTGTTGCTCGGAGTCGACTCCCTTGGGCTCCTCGCGCCGGGAAAGGCAGCCGACCTTGTCGTTCTCACCAGGGACCCCCTGGCCGACATCAGGAACAGCCGTGCAATTCAATCGGTGATGATTCGGGGGCACCTGCTCGACGCCGACTCGATTCGCGCGACCTGGCCCCAATGAGTGCGCCGGCCGGCACCGCCGAGGCCATCGAGCAGCTCCGGCTCTACTTCGCCCCGCTGGCGACCCGCCAGGGCATCCTTGCTCGGGAAGCGTTGGGCCAGCCTGCGCCCGATGACGAGGCCCTGGCCAGCCGCCTGATCGATCAGATGCGAGCGGAGATTCGGGCCGACGGGAGCGTCCCCGGTGGCATGATTGCCACGATTTGGAGGGCCCATGAGCTGCTGGATCTGAGGTGTGGGGCGGACCAGTCAGACTGGGTCCGGGTCATGGCGTGCGTACTCGAGCATCAAGACCGGCCCGGATCGTTCAGCGAAGGATGCACTCCTGCCCGGCACTCGTACCGAGCTTGCGAGCACTTCATCTCCGGCTTCTTTTCGCCGGCACCGCCGGCACAGCGGATTGCGCCGGTCATGCTGCCGAACGGGAAGGTCTACCGGGCCGAGCCCGCGGCGCGGTTCGCCATCAGCTGCCTGGCGTTACGGGCCGCGCTCCGAGGTGGCCTGGCCAACCGCGCAGCCATCGAACGGCACACCGTCAGCCTGGGCCGTCTCCAGAACCGTTGGGACGAATGCGATGGTTACTTTGCGGCCGACGTGATCGTTGCCGCGGTTCACGCGCTGGCGTACGTCCCCGGGCCACGGCGCGACGAAGTTCCCCAGCTTGCCGCGGTGCTCGCCGCCAACCAGGCGGAGGACGGGACCTGGCCCAACGCGGATCTCTTTCACACCATCGAGGCGCTGCTGGCCATCGGCACGGCGGAGGCCCAGGCTGTCCTGCGCCGCGCCGTGGCCGCCTTGCTGGCACGGCAGAGGACCGACGGCAGCTTCGGCTCGACTGCGCAGCAGGAGCGGGCGCTCATCGCCCTGAGAGCGTTGATCTGGGTAGAGCAGGAGGGATAGACTGCGTGGTTCGATCCGTTCACCGGAGGTCCTGTGCCCGACACCCCAATCGACCAGAAGCCACGGATTCGTCTCACCGCGCTCTCGCACGGCGCAGGTTGAGCCTGTAAGCTCGGCGCCGCCGATCTGGCGCAGGTCCTGCGCCATCTGCCCGCAATCGGGGACCCTCGGGTCCTGATCGACGCCGCCACCCGCGACGACGCCGCGGTGTTTCTGCTGTCTCCTGAACGTGCCCTCGTGGCGACGGTCGATTTCTTCACCCCGATCGTCGACGATCCCGCAGCATGGGGAGCGATCGCGGTCGCCAACGCGCTGAGCGATATCTACGCGATGGGAGCCACCCCGTTGTTCGGTCTCAACCTGGTCGGCTGGCCCCGGGATCGACTGCCATTCGACATGCTGGGAGAGCTCCTCCGCGGCGCTGCCGAGGTGGCCCAGCGGGCGGGCTGTCTCATCCTGGGAGGCCACTCGATCGATGCGGTGGAGCCCACCTTCGGCATGACGGTCATCGGCGAGGTGCACCCGGACCGCATGCTGACCAACGCCGGCGCCTGTGCCGGGGATCGGTTGGTCCTGACCAAGCCACTCGGGACCGGCATCCTGGCCACAGCGCTCAAGCGGGACGCATTGCTGGAAACCGGCATGGCCGAGGCGGTCCGGTCGATGACGGTTCTGAACGACGGCGCCTCCCGAGCGGCCCTGCGCGTGGGCGTCAGCGCCGCCACCGATGTGACCGGCTTTGGGCTGGTGGGGCACCTCACCAGCATGCTGGAGGCGAGTAAGGTCGCGGCTGAGATCGCCTTCGACGCTCTCCCCATTCTGCCCCACGCGCGGAACCTTGCCTCCCGGGGTGTCGTGCCGGGCGGCACCGAGCGGAATCTCGAGGCTGCGGAGAAAGTGGAATGGGCAGCCGACCTGGGAACCGCAGACCGATACCTGTGCGTGGATGCCCAGACCTCCGGCGGCCTGCTTCTGGCGGTACCGGCGGAGAACGAGACAGCGCTGCTGGCCGCATTACGAGAAGAGCACACTCCTGCCGCTGTGGTGATCGGTCGGGTGGTCGCCGGCAAGCCGGGTCACATTCGAGTTACTCGACAGCTCGCCTGAGAAACACCAACGAAAACAATCACGGAACCAAAAGGGTCTGATCTCGATGTCCCCAGTCCGCTGGACAGCCGACCGCATGGACCAGCTCGAGAACGCCGCCCGGCGAGGGCTCCGGGTCGCGCTGTCCCGTCGCGGTACCGAGTACATCGTGGTGGCAATCCGGGTCACCTCCATTGACCAGCACGATGCCCTGATCGGCAAGCTGCCGATGACCGGAGAGGACCTCACCTTTCGCCTGAACGAGATCGACAGCTTTCAGGTGATCGAGTGAAGGTCAGCGTGGTGCATCTGGACGAGAGCTGCCTCGGGAACGGGCGGGAAGGAGACAATCCGGGCGGGGCCGGAGGGCTCATCGAGGTACGGAGCCAGGGGCGGATTCAGCGGCGTGATTTCTATCTCCACGCCCCGGCCACGACCAACAACCGAATGGCGCTGATCGGAGCCAGCACCGTCTTGCGGCTGATGGCCGCCAAAGGGAAGCGCATGCGGGTCCTCATGGTCTCCGACTCGGAGTACCTGGTGAAGGGGATGCGGGAGTGGGTGCCGGGCTGGGCCGGCCGGGGATGGACCCGAAAGGCGGGCCCCATCGAGAACCTCCTCCTCTGGCAGGAGTTGGCGGCCGCGGCCCGGCTGCACGACGTGCAGTGGACCTGGGTCCGGGGGCACCGCGGTCACCCGAAGAACGAGTACGCGAACGACCTCGCGGTCGCCGCCGCTAGAGAGCAGATCACGCCGGCCGGTGTGGTGGAGTCGGGTTTCGGTGAATGGCTGGCCAAGAAGCAGGCCCGCGGGATGTTTGTCGGCTACGACCCCGACCCGGCCTTCGAGGCCCTGGAGCGGCGGCTCACGGCCGGCGAGAGTTTCCCTCTCGCCGACGATCCGATACCATGAACCTGATCTACTGACGAACCCTTAAGGCGGTACACCCGGATGATGCGCTCACCCCGATGGTCGCTCCTATGTTTTGCCTTCCTCCTGGCGGGCTGTGGCGATGGCCCAGCTGGAACCGAAACTCCGCCGTCGAACGCTGCCGTGAACGTGGGGAATATCTTCTTTCGGAGCGCCCACAACGGGTCGGTGAATCCGGCTGTGGATACGGTCGCAGCAGGCGGAACGGTCACCTGGACTTGGATCGAGGCCGGAAGTCATAGTGTGCAATTCGCCGATGTCATCCTGCCAGGAAGCCCCGTATTTGCCAATAACGGAAGCGTCTTCAGCCTGGTATTCCCGACAGCCGGCACCTACCCCTACGATTGCGGCATCCATGGGCCGGCCATGGCTGGAACCATCGTTGTGAAATGAAGGGACTCCTCGCGATCACCACGACAGCCCTGCTGGTCGCCGGTTGTGGCGATGGCCCTGGTGGCGCCAGTGACCTCGATACCCAAATGCGTGCCGCCTTGGCGGAAGCCAATGTCACCCCGCTGTCGCCGCTGCCGGCAAAGGACCCTGCCCTGGTGCGGCTGGGCCAAGCCCTGATGTTCGACAAGGTGCTGAGCGGCAACCGCGACATCTCCTGCGCCACCTGCCACAACCCGGCATCCAGCACATCCGACGGACTCTCTCTGTCCATCGGCACCGGCGGCGCCGGCTCCGCCGGTTCCCGAGTCCTCTCGGCCGCTCCCCAGTTCACGCCGCGGAACTCGCAGGAGCTCTTCAACCGCGGATATGCCGAGTTCGCCAACATGTTTTGGGATGGGCGAGTGTTTCAGGCCGGCAATGGCGACTTCCAGACCCCTGCGGGGACGCAACTGCCAGCTGGCTTGTCCAGTGCGCTCGCGGCGCAGGCGATGTTCCCGGTGACGACCAGGCTGGAAATGCGTGGCCAGGCCGGCGACCTCGATCGCTTTGGCGCTGCCAACGAGCTGGCGCAGCTCGGTGACGACCAGCGCCCCGCCATGTGGGCCGCTCTCATGAATCGTCTGCTCGCCATACCGGAGTATGTCTCGATGTTTCAGGCAGCCTATCCGGCGGTTCCCCCGGCAGAGCTCGGCTTTCAGCACGCGGCCAATGCGATCGCCGCATTCGAGGTGGAAGCGTTCACCAGCGTGAACTCATCCCTGGACCGTTACCTCCGCGGTGACGAAGGTGCCTTGAGTGAAGCGGACAAACGCGGTGCTCTCTTGTTCTTCGGGAAAGCAGGCTGTGGAGCCTGTCATCTGGGACCCCAGCTTACCGACCAGCTGTTCCACAGTATCGGGGTACCCCAGGTCGGCCCCGGCTTTGCCCCCGAGAGCCCGGAGGATCATGGCCGTGAGCGAGTCACCGGGGCAGCGGGCCAACGGTACCAGTTCCGCACCCCGCCGCTCAGGAACGTGGAGCTGACCGGGCCCTACATGCACGACGGCGCCTACACCACATTGGAGGCCGCCGTCCGACACTATCTGAACACGAATACGGCCTTGCGCTCCTATGATGCTTCTCAGCTGCGGGCAGACCTCCAGGCATCTCACCTTTCCGACCCGTCGACGCTCGACGCCATGGCGGCTACCCTCGATGCCCTGGTCCAGTCGCCGCTCGCACTCAGTGACGCCGAGGTAGCCGATCTCGTGGCGTTTCTGAGATCGTTGACCGACCCCGCCGCGCGCGACCTGTCCGCCACTATCCCGTCTAGCGTTCCCAGCGGTCTTCCGGTCGCCGATTAGCCGTGGAGGACCTGAGCCGCTTCTTCCGTCAGATGGTCCGCAACCTGGCAGCCACCGATCCTGCCCGGCTTCGGCGTCCTCTCCCTTTGGGCGAGATCCGTGGGACGATCCTCCCGTACCGGGCCAACCGTCGGGCTCTGCAGCTCGAGACCAGCGAGGACTACGAGCTGGTTCTCATCCGCCTGTGCGCCGGCGAGGGTGGGTTCGCCCGCACGGAGCCGGACGACGTTTATGCGGAGTTTGCGGCCGAAGCGCTGAGTTCCAATCCTGACCTGACGATCGCCCACCGGCACGAGAACGCAGTCGTCATCCTGAACCAGGAGCAGTTGGTCCGTGCGCTCGACCCGGCCCAGGAGCTCGCCTTTGCTCCATCGGACCAGCGTTTCGCGCCCCCTGCCCCCAGGGAGCCCGCCCGAGTACCAGATCCGCCCGCGCCCGCGCGAGAGGTGAGCAAGCCGCAGTCGGGACCCCTGCCTCCTGCAATTTGCCGGGCGTGTAGCGGGAAGCTCCCCCCGGGGCGGAGTGTGAAATTCTGTCCCCACTGCGGTGAGAGGCAGGCGCTTACCCACTGCCCTGAATGCCAGACTGAGCTCGATCCCGCGTGGCGTCACTGTGTTGCGTGCGGCGCCGCCGTGAGGCGGGACTAGCTTATATTTCGTCCTCCGATGCCTGCCCTGTTTCGTCCCTCCTCCTTCGCTGGAATTTCTGCGTGAGTTCCCGCCAGCCAGATCGTGAAGTCGTCTTCCTTTCCGGCGCACGCACGGGCTTCGGCACGTTCGGCGGCGCGCTGAAGGAGTTTTCGGCAACCGACCTTGGCGCGATCGCCGCGCGAGCCGCACTCGAGCGCGGCTCGGTAGAGGCCAAGTCGGTGGGTCATGTCGTGTTCGGCAACGTTCTCCAGACCTCGGCCGACGCGATCTACCTCGCTCGGCATGTCGGGCTCCGCGCCGGCGCTCCCGTCGAGGCTCCGGCCGTAACGGTCAACCGGCTCTGCGGCTCCGGATTCGAGGCGGTGGCCCAAGCCGCCCAGCAGATCCTCCTCGGCGAGTCCGACCTGGTACTCGCCGGCGGAACGGAATCGATGAGCCAGGCTCCTCACGTCGTGCGGGGCGCCCGCTGGGGTCTTCGGCTCGGTCCAGCGGCTCCGCTCGAGGACACACTCTGGGAAGCACTCCGGGACCCCGGCTGTGGGCTCTCGATGGCTGAAACGGCGGAGAAGCTGGCTGAGCAATATCGAATCAGCCGCCAAGCGGTCGATTGCTATGCCGCACGTAGCCAGGCGTGCGCGGCCTCGGCCTGGGAGTCGGGAGCATTCGCCGAGGAGATCGTGCCGGTCCCGATTCAGAATCGAAAGACCCGGCAAACCGAGCCGTGGGCCGCCGACGAGCATATGCGTCCCGGGACCACGGTGGACGCACTGGCCAAGCTGCCCCCGTACTTCAAGAAGGACGGAGTCGTGACTGCCGGCAATGCATCCGGCATTTGCGATGGCGCGGCAGCGCTCCTGCTTGCCAGTGGACAGTTCGCGGCCGAGCGTGGCCTCCGCCCCCTGGGCCGCCTGCTCGCCTGGGCCAGCGTAGGCGTCGAGCCGAGCATCATGGGGATCGGACCGGCTCCAGCCGCCCGAAAGGCGCTCGCCCGTGCCGGCCTGAAACTCGACGATATGGATCTCGTTGAGGTGAACGAGGCGTTCGCCGCCCAGTACCTTGCGGTCGAGCAGGAGCTCGGCCTGGACCGGGAGCGCACCAACGTGGATGGGGGCGCCATCGCCATCGGCCACCCGCTCGGGGCCAGCGGTGCGCGCATCACTCTCCATCTGCTCCACGCACTCCGGCGCCGCGGGGGGCGCTACGGGCTAGGAAGCGCATGTATTGGCGGAGGCCAGGGTGCGGCCGTGATCGTGGAAGCCTTCTCCAGCTGAGAGCGATCCTATGGATCTTCTAATCCCTGTACTCGCCATTGCCGTGGTCTACTCGTTCCTGAGCCTCCGGGTTCTGCGCCAGTACGAGCGCGGGGTCACCTTCTTTCTGGGGCGCTTCTGGGGGACCAAGGGCCCCGGCCTCATCTTCCTTCCGGCCGGCTTTGCCAATCAGAAGCGCGTCTCGCTCAGAATCTCGGCGGTCGATATCCCGCCCCAGGACGTGATCACCCGGGACAACGTATCGGTCAAGGTCAACGCGGTGCTCTACATGCGGGTGAGCGAGCCGGCCAAGGCGGTGCTCGAGATCGAGGACTACATGTATGCCACGAGCCAGCTCGCTCAGACCACTCTGCGCTCGGTCTTGGGCGAAGTGGAGCTCGATGAGCTGCTGTCCGACCGGGAGAAGATCAACGCGGTCCTCAAGAAAATTATCGACCAGCGCACCGAGCAGTGGGGTATCGAGGTCTCCGCCGTCGAGGTGAAGGACGTCGACCTCCCGGACCAGATGAAGCGAGCGATGGCACGGCAGGCCGAGGCCGAGCGCGAGCGTCGGGCCAAGGTGATCAACGCGCAGGGTGAGCTTCAGGCCTCCGAGACGCTGGCTCAGGCGGCCCACAACCTTGCTATGGAACCGAGCGCGATACAGCTCCGCTATCTGCAGACCGTCACCGAGATCGCTGCCGAGAACAACTCGACCACGATCTTCCCCATCCCCATCGAGCTGTTCCGGCCGTTCATGAATCAGGTTGCCGCCGCGGCCGCGAAGCCGGCGAGCCTGTCCGGGGAGGCGCCCGGTCCCGCCCTGCCTGCATCGGAGATCTCTTCCTTGATGTCTCAGATGAGATTGCAGGCCGCCAAGACCCCCGCGAAGGAGTAGCATGAGCGAGGGTCCACCCGGCCGAATCGACCGTGCCGCGCTCGAGCGGATCATCCAACGCGCAGCTGAGCTGCAAACGGCCGAACGCGAGATCGGCGACACGCTCACCTCCGACGAGCTGTTGGCCCTGGGCCGCGAGGTCGGGATTCCGGTGCGCTATCTCCAGCAGGCCCTGCTCGAGGAACGGACTCGAGTCGGTCCCCTCGCACCCGGGGGGCTGATCGAGCGGGTCGCCGGGCCGGGACAGGTGACCGCGCAGCGAGTCGTGCCCGCCGAGGCGGAGGTCGTCGAACGGCAGCTGGTTCGCTGGATGGAGAACAACGAGCTGTTCTGCGTGCAGCGGGCACAGCCGGGCCGCATCACCTGGGAACCGGTCGGTGGGTTTCATGCGGCCTATCGCCGGTCCATGGCCGCGTTCAGCACAGGAGCCCGATCGTTCATGCTCTCCCGAGCCAGCACCGTTTCCGCAGCCATTCTCTCGCTCGAGTCGGGGTACTCCCATGTGACCCTCGCGGCCGACGCCAGGGGTGTCCGCAGCGGCTACGTCGGCGGTAGCGCCGCGCTGATCACGTCGGGTGCGGCCGGAACGGCGCTGATGGTAGCACTCGGCGCCATGCTGCCGCTGGCGCTCCTGCCGCTTCCCGTTGCCCTCGGCCTGGGCTATTCGGTGGTGCGGCGTTATGGCCCGGCCGTCGAGCGGCTTCAGCTTGGCCTCGAGCGGGCACTCGATTTCCTCGAGCAGAGCGCCGGCAAGGCGCCGGGCGCACTTCCGGATCGTTCTGTCGGCCTGCTCGGTGTGCTGGCAGACGAGGTGCGGAAGGCGCTCAAGTCATGAGCGAAATCCGGAAGGTGGGGGTACTCGGATGCGGCCTCATGGGTAGCGGTATCGCCCAAACCGCGGCCGCGGCCGGATTCCTTACTGTCGTCCGCGACGTGGCCCAGCCGCTGCTGGAGAAAGGCCGGGCTTCGATTGGGAAATCCCTGAGCCGGCTGGTGGAGAAGGGCAAACTGACGCCGGCGGCCCGGGACACGGCGCTGGCCAGGCTCTCCTTTGGTACCGACCTCTCGGCCCTCCGGGATTGCGACATCATCATAGAGGCGGTGACGGAAGACCTGGAGCTCAAGAATGGTCTCTGGCGGGAGCTCGATCGTCTGTGCGGTCCCGCCACGATTTTCGCGTCGAACACCTCCAGCCTGACCATTGCGGCCATGGCGGCGGCTACGACCCGGGCCGACCGGTTCGTGGGGCTGCACTTCTTCAATCCGGTCCCACTGATGCCTCTGGTGGAAGTGATCCGGACCGCCACGACGAGCACGGAGACTTTCCAGGGAGCCTATGACTTCGCACGGGCGCTGGGCAAGGAGCCCGTGGCGACAGTGGACAATCCGGGGTTCATCGTCAATCTGCTGCTGGTTCCCTATCTGCTCGACTCGACCCGTGCGCTGGAGCGCGGGGTGGCCTCGACCGCCGATCTCGACCGTGCCATGCAGCTGGGATGCGGCCATCCAATGGGTCCGCTGGCGCTGTTGGATTTCATCGGGCTCGATACGGTCGTGCGGATCGCCGACATCATGTTCGAGGCGTACGGTGACAACCGGTACGCGGCGCCACCGCTGCTTCGCCGGATGACCCGGGAGGGGCTACATGGCAAGAAAAGCGGTAAGGGGTTTTATGATTACTCGGTCGATCCACCAGTGCCGGTTGACGTCGTCCAGCAAGTAAGCGGTAAGCGGTGAGCAGTGAGCGGGCCCCGCCCATCACCTCCCGCTCACCTCTTACCGCTCACCGCTCACGCTTCTGGAGATCAAGATGCTCGGCTATGACTGGCCCCGCCTGCACGCGCTCCTGAACGACTTCCCGATCGCCTTGCTCGTGACCGCGGTCTTCTTCGACCTCCTGGCACTCGCCACCCGGCGGGTGGTGCTCCGGCAGGTGGGGTTCTCGCTCCTGCTGGTCGGCGCGTTGGGAGCGATCGTGGCCGTGGTCTCGGGGCTTCAGGCCGAAGAGCACATCGACCATGGCGAGGCGGTGCACCAGGTCATGGGGACGCACGAGCAGTTCGCGCTGATCAGCCTGGGGATATTCGGGGTCCTCGCCCTGTGGCGGCTGTTCCGGGAGAGGCGGATGGGGAGCCCGGAGCGGACAGCAACCGTCATCGCGTCGCTGGCGGGAGTTGGAATGCTGTGCGCAACCGGGTTCTATGGGGGCAAGTTGGTGTTTGAGCATGCCGCGGGAATCCCCAGCCCGGTCCTCCAAGAAGAGCTGCACGAGCGGAGCGAAGGGCACCATCACCATGGAGCCGAACCGGATTCAAGCACCTCGCCGGCCCACGTCGATCCCCCAGGCTCAGCGCCACACTCCCATCCGCCCGGCACCCCGCCGCACCAGGACTGACCCGTGAGAGCAGCGCTCTTCCTTATAGGAGCAGGATTGGGGGCCGTGGCGTGCCAGCCGAACACCACCCGCCCCTCCTACACCCCGCTTCCGGAAGCTGCAGGCACCGAAGTGCGCCTCACCGTACCGGAAGCCACCCGCCACCTGGCCGAAGCGCTCCGGGCCGATTCGATCCCGCCCCGCAAGATCCAGCTTCGAGACGGGTACATCGAGACTGCCTGGTTCGAGGCGGGGAGCGGGAAAGTGGTCCGGGGAAGACGCGCCGTTGGACCGGGGATCGTGCGAGTTCGGGCCTGGGCTGATCCGGCTCGGCCGGGCAGCTCTCAGCTCACGGTCGAGACGCTCTTTCGTCCGCTGCTGGATCCTTCGCTACCTGATCGGGAGTTAGAGCGGCAAGTCCCTCGAGGCCATCCGGTGGCCGTCAGAGTGGAGGCGGCGCTCCAGGAGTTGGTCAAGCAATTTGGCGGAGCCCCGGGTCCTCAGGTCGAGGCCGAACCGACTCGCCCGGTCGATCAAGGCGATACCGGCGACGAGCCCCACTAGTTCTTCACACGACGTAAGCCTGTACCCACCGCTCCAGCTGACCCAGATCCAGCGAGGCGTCCTTGCAGGGCCCGGCCGGCAGGGTCATGGTCAGGCCCAGCACCGGGATCTTGCCGGCAACATCGTGCAAGCCGCTCACCATGTCTCGCTCGCAGGCAACGGCCACCACGGCCCGGGGCCGGCGCTCCCTGATCACCCGGCGCGCCAGTTGTCCCCGGGTGGCTACGAAGACGGGCACTCCGTACTTCCCCGCGATCCCGAGCACGCCGTCGAGCGTCACCTTGGAGAGGCAGCGGGGGATCAACAGCAGCAGTTCCCCCTGACCGACCTTGCGGCCGCGCATCACGGCAAGACTGTTGTAGACCTTCACCGCCGCATTCTCCACCCAGTCCCGACGGCCAAACCGATCCGCGACCCGGGACGTCAGCCGCATGAGGCCCAGGAACGGCCCTCGCTCCGCCAGCCATTCGGGAAGAAGCGGCCGCTCGATCTCATGTGAGAGCAGCAACACTCCCCACCATACCCAGAGCAGAGATCCTCCAAGCAGCAGGGCGCTCCAGAGTATCGCAGGCAGGCTGGCGTGAACTGTTCCGAGGCGGGGTGTGAGCAGATAAAGGACCAGCGCGACCAGACCGAGACCGAGGGCGAGGGCGATGGCTGACCAGGCAAAGAAGAGCGCGGGGGGAGAATCGTAGTTCCCCTGATTCGGCAGCGGACGTCCGTCCCACTCGTCCCATTCGTGCCCGAGCCGGCGATCGACGTCGATATGAATCAGTTGAGCTCGAGGACCCTCAGCCATAGGGGGAAAAGATAGTTAGCTTTTGGCGATGCTGCCTCCTCCAGCCGTCCGGGGCATTTACCGAACCGACTCGAGGGCTCGGGCCGCCTATGCAGAGGCCGCTGGCATCTATCGCATCCTTCCCCAGGCCGTCTGCCTTCCCGCCGACATCGACGATCTCCAGCATCTGATTCGCTGGGCGGCCGAGCACCGCGCCTCATTGGTGCCGCGCGGAGCAGGCAGCGCCATGGGCGGCGGCAACGTCGGTGAAGGCGTGATGGTGGATCTCGGCCACATGGCAGGTCGCCGGCTCGACGTTGATGCCACCGCCCGGCGCGCGACCACCAGTGCGGGCGTGACCCTCGCGGAGCTCAACACCGCCGCGGCTCCCTATGGGCTCCGCCTTCCGCCCGACCCGTCCAGCGGGCAGTGGGCGTCGTTGGGCGGAATGGTCTCGACCAACGCGGCCGGAGCGAGATCGGTTCGGTACGGCAGCGTGCGTTCCTGGGTCGAGGCCCTCACCATCGTAACCGCCGAGGCTGACGTCGTAGCTCTCAGGCGCGGGAAGGCCCAGCCGGAGTCCGCGGCGCTGACCCGGTTCGACCGGGACGCGGCGCCGGCGATCGCCTCGGCGGCCCCGCTGATCGCGGAACGCTTCCCCCACACCCGGAAAAATTCCTCCGGATACGCCCTCGACGCATACCTCGCCTCTGGCGATGCGCTGGATCTCCTCATCGGCAGCGAGGGCACCCTCGCTATTGTGACCGAGATCGAGTGGCGGCTCGACCCCAAGCCGCCCTGCCGGGCCGGCCTTCGCGTGTCGCTCCGTTCGCTCGATGAGCTCGGCCCGGCCGTGGCGGCCCTCAGCTCCGCCGACCCTTCGGCGGTCGAGCTGCTGGACCGCAGCTTCCTCGATCTCGTCGGATCAGGCGCACTCTCCGAGGCAGGCCTCGTTGGCTCTGATGCCGACGCGGTGCTGCTGGTGGAGCTGGAGCGCGGCGACGACGAATCCCTGACCCAGGCCGTCGAGCAGGCTCGCTCTGCCGTCCGCCCGTTCGCCCTGTCGGTCGAGACCGGAGTCTCGGCCGAAGCTGCGGACCGGCTCTGGGCCATTCGCCACGCTGCCAGCCCCATCCTGGCCCGGTTACCCGAGGGGCAGCGCTCGCTCCAGGTGATTGAGGACGCGTGCGTGCCGATTGCTCGCATGGGCGAGTACATCCGGGCGGTGCGGCGGGTGGTGGCCGAGGCCGCCATCCCGGCTGTCATGTTCGGGCATGCGGGCGACGGTCATATCCACGTCAACCTGCTTCCCGACGTGAGTCGTCCAGGCTGGGAGTCCGCGATCGTCCGGGTGATGGATGCCGTCACCGAGACCGTCGTTCGTCTCGGCGGCACCTTGTCCGGCGAGCACGGGGACGGCCGCCTTCGGGTGGAGGCACTGACCCGAGTCTACGGGCCGGAGATCGTCGAGCTGTTCCGGCGGGTCAAGCGCAGCTTCGATCCTCTGGGAATATTCAACCCGGGCATTATCCTTCCGTGCCCCGAGGGGCCTCAGGCCGGCGATCCGCCGATCAGCCACCTCAAGGTTGGGGCGACTGCAGTGCCGCTGCCCGACGACGTCCAGCGTTCGTTGCGCGAGATCGAGCGGACCGGGGGCTATGCGAGGTCCCGGTTGGAATTGGCTGGTGAAGTCGCTAGTCGCTAGTCGCGAGTTACCCAACAGACGCGTGGTCTTCCACTTTGGAATCCGGACCCTAGACTAGAGTCTCATGAGCGTAACTACCGACCAGCGACCAGCGACTAGCGACTCCATGGAAATCCTCCGCGAACCTCGCATTACCCTTATCGCCCGGCCCCAGTTTCTCGAGCCCGCGCATCTCCCAGTCCAGTGGAAGGGCGAATCGACCGACGGGGAGCGGCTGGCCGAATTTGCCGGACGGCTCTGCTATATGAGCCAGCACAATCCGGCGGGCCGGAGCACCCCGGAGTATCTGCGGAACATTCTGCGGCAGGGGCACGGCTCGGTCTTCGAGCACTCCACCTATGTGATGCTCATCGAGGGGATCTCGCGCTCCTGCAGCCATGAGCTGGTGCGGCACCGGGCGGGCTGGGGCTTTTCCCAGCTCTCCCAGCGCTACGTGGACGAGTCCCACGCCGCCTTCGTGATGCCGCCCGCGATCATGGGGGACCCGACGCTCGAAGCGGAGTGGACCAACCAGGTCCGGGCTGCTCAAACTGCCTATGTCGAGGCGGTCGAGCGCCTGATGTCCCGCTACGAGTGGGTCGAGGACAAGGTTCACCGGCGGAAGCTGGCCCGCGAGGCGGCCCGGAGCGTCCTCCCCAACGCGACCGAGGTGAAGATCGTGGCCAGCGCGAACGTCCGTGCCTGGCGAACCATGCTGGAGCTCAGGCTGGGCGAGGGTGCCGAGCTGGAGATCCGTCGGATGGCGGTGGCCTGCCTCCGTGTCCTCCAGCAGGAGGCGCCGGCGCTCTTCGCTGACTTCGAGATCTATCAGTCGCCCGAGGGGGGAGAAGCGGGTCGGGTGGAATTTCATAAGGTCTAGTCGCTAGCCGTTAGTCTCTAGTCCTTAGCTCGGAGGCAGCCACCCACTAGAGCTGAAAACCAGAGACTAACGACCAAAGACTAGGAACTAGCGACTAACGACTAGCGACTCCTCCAAAACTCATTCCGACTTTCTTTCCAAAAACTATTGTGCCATCAAAAGATTTTCCTTACCTTAGTTGTGTCGATACGTGAACTCGTCCTGGCTCGTCTCTCGCGGACGGCCTTTTTTGTAGAGGAAGCCTTTGGCAGTTCGGATCGGACTCGCCTTTAATCTCAAACCCGCGGCGCCGGCTAACCCAGCCGGGGCGATCTCCGAATCCCCTCCATCCGACGAACCTCCGAGTCGGGGTTTCCGCCCTGACCTCCATCAACCCGACCTGTACGCTGAGTGGGATGAGCCCGCAACCATCAATGCGGTGGAGCGGGCGCTCAGCACCGTGGGACAGGTCCATCGCCTCGAGGCCGACAGCAGGTTTCCGGCCCGGCTAGCGCTGCTCCGGCCGGATTTCGTCTTCAACATCGCCGAGGGACTCTACGGGGCAAGCCGGGAAGCGCACGTCCCCGCCATCTGCGAGTTCCTCGGCGTGCCCTACCACGCCTCCGATCCGCTCACGCTCGGCCTCGCACTCCACAAGGGCCGGGCCAAGGAGATCCTCTCCTATCGCGGAGTGCCGACGGCTCCCTTCACCGTGGCGCACTCAGCAGCAGATGCCCGGCGGGTCAAGCTCCCATTTCCCCTCTTTGTGAAGCCTGCGTTCGAGGGCTCGGGGAAAGGGATCACCACCCGGAGTTTCTGCCGGAACCGCTCGCAACTGGTGGAACAGGTCTCTCATCTTCTCGCGACGTACTCGGAGCCGGTGCTGATCGAGACCTATCTGCCGGGCCAGGAGTTCACCGTCGCCATCCTCGGCAACGGTGACGAGGCGCGTTGCCTGCCGATTATCGGCATGCGATTTGATATGCTGCCGAAGGGTGCGCCACCGATTTACGGGTATGAGGCCAAGTGGATCTGGGACACGCCCAGCAATCCGCTCGAGATCTACGAGTGCCCAGCCAACATCTCGAAGCGGCTCGCGGCGGAAATACGGGAGGTCGCGCTGGCAGCGTATCACACCTTGGAATGCCGCGACTGGTGCCGCGTCGACGTCCGCTGTGACGCCGCCGGTCGTCCGATGGTCGTCGAGCTCAATCCGCTGCCGGGCATTTTGCCCGACCCGCGAGACCATTCGTGTTTTCCCAAGGCCGCGGCTGCGGCCGGGATGAGCTACGACGAACTCATCCGCACCGTCGCCGACGTGGCCTGGCGGCGGATCAGCGGCCGTTCACTCCTGGCGGAGGTAGCCTGAATGAAAGTCGCCATTCTCTTCGATGCGGGCAGCGAAGAGTGGAGTCCCCAGGACGTGGCTGCGGTAGTCGCCAACGTCCACGAAGTCCGAGACGTGTTGCGGCGCCGGGGGCACGAGGTCGAGCTCCTGCCCGTCCGGTACGGCGATTTCCGCTGGCTCTCCCGGGTTCGCCGGGCCGACCTCGTCTTCAACCTGTGCGAGGGGATCAACGGCTACGCCCGCTTCGAAGACTTCGTCGTGGGCACCCTCGAGCTCACCGGCGTGCCGTTCACCGGCTGCCGGACCTGGCCCACCGCCGTTTGCCATCGGAAGCACGTGGCCAACACGCTGCTTGCATCCGCCGGGGTTCCGGTTCCGGCCTTCACCCTGGCCCAGGCCAACAAGGCTCCCGCCGACTTCCCCCTCCCGGCCATCGTGAAGCCCGCGGCTGAAGACGCCAGCGTCGGAATCGACAACGGCGCGGTCGTCACCAGCAAGCGGGCCCTCAAGCGCCGGGTCACGCAGATGCTCGAGCAGTTCGATGAAGTGCTGGTGCAGGAATACGTGGCGGGCAGGGAGTTCAACGTCGGATTCGTCGGCAAGCGGATGTTGCCCATTGCCGAGATCCGGTTCGAGGACCTTCCCCAGGGAACCTGGCCGATCGTGAGCTATGCCGCCAAGTGGATTCCCGGCAGCCCCGAAGACGAGGGAACGGTGCCGGTCTGCCCAGCGGACCTGTCGCCCGAGGTGCTCCAGGGCATCGGCCAGATAGCCCGAAAAGCCTGGGAGCACATGTCCGACGGCGAAGGCTACGGCCGCGTCGATTTGCGGCTGAGCGAGGACGGCCAGCCCTACGTCCTCGAGGTCAACCCCACTCCCGATCTCTCGAGCAACGCCGGCCTCGCCCGCATGGGCCGGGCGTTTGGCTGGAGCTACGACGATCTGGTCATGCAGGTCGTGGACGAGGCTCTCATGCGCTCGCAGCGCCATCAGGCCGCCGTCGCCCTCGTCAGCGGGGTGTCAGCCGCGTGAGCGGCACCCTGGTCTCCTCTCGTCTCCGCCCCCTCAGCGCAGCCGATCGCGGCCGCATCGAGGACATTACTCGTGCGGTGGGCTTGTTTCGTGACGACGAGATCCCGGTCGCGCTCGAGGTCTTCGATGAGGCGGTCCGGGAAGGCGGCAGCCAGTCATACACCGCCTTGGGAGCCGACGTCGACGGCCGCCTGGTCGGCTGGATCTGTTGGGGCCCCACCCCCTGCACCCTCGGCACATACGATCTCTATTGGATGGCGGTGGAGCCTGCGCTCCAGGGTAGCGGGATCGGCTCCGCTCTTCTCAGCGAAATGGAGCGCCGCCTCGCCGGGCTCGCCCGGCTGGTCATCATCGAGACCACGGGGCGGCCCGATTACGCCGCCACCCGCGGCTTCTACCAGGCCCGGGGTTACCGGGCGGCAGCCACCATCCCCGACTTCTATGCCCCGGGGGATGATCAGGTGGTGTTTGTAAAGAAGGTGAGAGGTGAGGGGTGAGAGGTAAGAGGGACGTTCTGCCCTCTCACTTCTTACCTCTTACCTCTTACCTGTAACCGGAGGCGGATAAATGGAAACTTGGCAAGAGGTCCTGAGAAAGAACTCGATCGCGTCGCTCGACGCGCTGGCCGCCAAGTTCGGTCCCGAGAACTTTCCAGAGCTGGAGCGGCTCCGGCAGGCGGCCGAGAACTTTGAGTTCCGGATCTCGCCGGCCATGGTCGATCTCATCAAGTCTCCGGACGATCCGATCTGGCGCCAATATGTGCCGTCGGTCGAGGAGCTGGATGTGGTGGACGGGATCGTGGACTCGCTGAACGAGGACGCCGACAGCCCGGTGCCCAATATCACCCACCGGTATCCCGACCGGGCCTTGTTTCTGGTGTCGCCCGTCTGCGCCACGTACTGCCGCTTCTGCACCCGTCGGCGCAAGGTCGGTGATCCCGAGAAGATCCCGATGTCCCAGTTCGAGAGCGCCTTTCGCTATCTCGAGGAACACACCGAGATTCGGGACGTCATCCTGTCCGGCGGCGATCCCCTCCTGCTGAACGACCGACGCCTCGAGGCCATCCTGATCCGGCTTCGGGCCATTCCCCACCTTCAGATCATCCGGATCGGCAGCCGGATCCCATGCCATCTGCCGGAGCGGGTCACGCCCGAGCTGTGCGCCATGCTGAAGCGGTTTCACCCGCTCTTCATCAATACCCACTTCAACCATCCTGATGAGCTGACGCCGGCGGCCGTCGCCGCCCTGGGTATGCTGGCCGACGCGGGGATCCCGCTGGGCTGCCAGACGGTGCTTCTCAAGGGCGTGAACGACACACCGGCGGTCATGATGGAGCTCATGCAGCGGCTGCTCATGGCCCGGGTCCGCCCCTACTACATCTACATGGCAGACCAGGTGGCCGGCGCGGAGCACTTCCGCACGTCGGTGCAGACCGGGATCGAGATTATGAGAGCGCTGCGGGGCTGGACCAGCGGGCTGGCCGTGCCGTATTTCGTGATCGATGCCCCTGGTGGCGGCGGGAAGGTCCCAATCCTGCCGGATTACGTAGAGAGCATGACGGAAGACGAAGTGGTTCTGAAGAACTTCCGGGGAGAGCGCTATGTGTACCGGCAGCCACGGGAGGAAGCGGGCGTCCTCGAGCTGAAGAAGCCGCGGAAGCGCGGGGCGAAGCGGCGGACGGCTTAGAAGGACGGGAAGGGCGGGAAGGACGGGAAGGACGGGAAGGGTCACCGCGCTGGCATAGGGGGTGGCCCTTTCGCAAGTGACCTACAGAGCAGCCACGTCTATGTAGCCACCCAATTCCCACGAAGTGCACCACCTTCCCGTCCTTCCCGTCCTTCCC
>JAXDMF010000209.1:0-5041 GCA_034666205.1 Gemmatimonadales bacterium | reverse complement strand
GGGGACCAGGTGCATGCCCGGCAGCAGATCGACGGAGCGGTCGCCACCTTGTTCACCAAGTTCCCGCCGGCCTCAAAGGGCTAGGCGTATTCACGGAGTCACTTCGCGGGCGGTCGACGGCCGCGGTACTGGGCTTGGCGCCGCCGGTAGCGCGCCCGCATCGCGATGTTGCAGTAAGGGGGATGGGGGCGCCGGTCGGCGGGTTCGCAACCGCTCAGGACCAGGCCGGTCAGCTTCCCACCCCCGTAGTTACCTCACCGAGCCGCAAGGACCTCAACCACAGCGAGACTGTCTATGACGTACCCCTCGACCGCGGCGATCCTGCCCCAGCGCGTGAACGCGGCACTAGCGATTCTGCGCATTGTGGTAGGTGCCATTTTCATCGCCCATGGCGCTCAGAAGCTCTTTGTCTTCGGTCTTGCGGGTGTGGTCGGCGCATTCGGCCAGATGGGGGTACCGCTTCCGGGGGTCATCGGTCCAGCCATCGCCTTCCTGGAGTTCTTCGGCGGAATCGCTTTAGTACTGGGCCTGTTCACCCAGCCCGTCGCCCTACTCATTGCCGTTGACATGCTCGGCGCGATCGCGCTGGTCAAGATCAACAAGGGCCTCGTGGGCGGTTACGAATTCGAGCTTTCTCTGCTGGGCAGCGCCCTCGTTCTCGGGCTCGCCGGTGCCGGCGAGTACTCGCTGGACCGCGTGCTTGCCGCCCGAAAAGCCGAGGCGCGGCGCAATGGGTGACAACCTCACCGGACTGCATCACATGACAGCCCGACCGTTCCCCGAATGGGGGAGCATGGAGGTGCAATCCACCCGACCCGGAGTGCGGCACCTTGTGGCGTGAGCGCTAGCTCTGGCTTAGACGGGGCTGAGGAGGTTCCGACATGCGGCTGAACCACCGAATAATCGCACTGATGCTCTTAACCGCTGCGCTGGCCACTTCGTCAGCGATCACGGGGTGCGCCGGGGATGGCCTCGTTTATGACCCCTACTGGCATGACTATCACCGCTGGAACCATGGCGAGAACAGCCGTTACCGGCAGTGGGAGACGGGGAGCAATCGTGGTCACGTGGACTTTCCCGACCGAACTCCCGGCGATCAATTGGCCTACTGGAGCTGGCGCCATAGAGCGGACGCATTGGAGGCCCCGGTCGGCGGGTTTCGGCCCCGTTTAGCACTAGTCGGATGATCGAGCAGCCACGGATCGGAGATCAAGCTATGTACACCAGCCTGCCAACCCGTCCGCTGGGGTCCAGCGGAATCGACATCACGCCGGTTGGCTTCGGCGCCTGGGCCATCGGCGGGGGCGGATGGAGCTTCGGCTGGGGGCCACAGGACGACACGGCCTCGCTTGCCGCTATGCGCCGGGCGCTGGAGCTCGGCGTCAACTGGATCGACACTGCCGCGGTCTACGGGTTGGGCCACTCCGAGGAGCTGGTCGGGCGCCTGCTGCGGGACCTGCCCCAGAACGACCGGCCCTTAGTCTTCACCAAGGGCGGAATGGTCTGGGACGAGCAGAATCGCATGACAGAGCCCCGCCGGGTACTCCAACCGGCATCGATTCGCGCCGAGGTGGAAGCCTCGCTCCGACGGCTCGGGGTGGAGCGGATCGATCTCTACCAATTTCATTGGCCTGACGAAACCGGGACTCCGGTGGAGGACTCGTGGGAGACGCTGAGCCAGCTCGTAGACGAGGGGAAGGTCCGGGCCGCCGGCGTCTCGAACTTCGATGTCAACTTGCTAGCGCGCTGCGAGGCCATCCGTCATGTGGATTCCCTCCAGCCGCCGTTCTCCCTGATCCGCCGCGAGGCAGGCGAACGGGAGATTCCCTGGTGTGCCGAGCACCACACCGGAATCATCTGCTACAGCCCAATGCAGTCCGGCATACTCACTGAGAGTTTCAGCCACTCCCGCGTCGCCGCGTTTGCGCAGGACGACTGGCGCCGGCGATCCGCCGAGTTCCAGCATCCCAGGCTCAGCCGAAACCTGGGACTGCGGGATGCTCTTCGGCCAATCGCGCAGCGCTACAACACCTCGGTCTCGGCAGTTGCCATCGCCTGGGTACTGGCCTGGCCCGGAGTGAGCGGCGCGATCGTGGGCGCCCGCTCGGCCGAGCAGGTGGACGGCTGGATCGGGGCGGCTTCCCTCACGCTGACTCCCGCGGATCTCAATAGCATTGCAACGGCCATTGCGCGCACCGGGGCAGGTGCCGGGCCGCTCCGGCCGGCGCCAATACGGCACGGCGTGGCGATCTGAGCTGCTTCTGGGCCGATCCGCTCAGGAGGCGGAGCTGGACCCGGTGCTGGCGGTAGGCGATCGATGACCGGCTACATACGGTACCAGGAGCACGACCTCGGTACCGTGACCGGGAGAGCTTCGGAGGGCGAGCTTGCCGTGAATCTGGCTGGCCCGCTCGCGCATGCCGAGCAGCCCCCAGTGCCCCCCGTAGGCCTGGAAGTCGGCTTCCACGGCGAACCCCTGACCGTCGTCGATCACGGACAGTCGCACCCGGCGGGTTTCGAAGGACAACCTCACCCGGACCGTGCGCGCGTCCGCATGCTTGACCACGTTGGTAATTGCCTCCTGCGCCACTCGAACTACCACGGCCTCGACCTCCGGATCCACCGGCCGGGGCGGTCCTCCGACATCGTACTCCAGCTCGAGCTTGGTACCCCGAACACAGTCTTCCGTGGCGGCCCGCAGCGCCGCGGGGAACTCGCCACCCGCGAGGACAGGTGACCGCAGGTCCCACACGGCGCGGCGGGCGTCTGTCAGAGTCTGTTGCGCCAGGACGATCAGATCGCGCAAGGCCGCGATGCTGTCGGGCGGCCCCGTTACCCGGTTGCTGGCCGCCACCAGTTTCAACGCGATTCCGGTGAACCCTTGGAGCAGCGTGTCGTGAATGTCGCGCGCGAGCCGGGTCCGCTCCTCCAGCACCGCGGCGAAACGGGTCTGGAGCGAGCGCTCCCGGGCGCGACGAAGGGCGCGTTCCGCACGCTTTCGGTCGGTCACGTCCATAACCGCACCTATAACTTCAATCACAGCACCGGCATCGTCGATGACCGGCTGGGCCATGGCGTGGAGGTGCCGGATCGCACCGTCGGGCCAGATGATGCGGAAGTCCATATCGAAGCTGCGGGCCTCACGGTATGCGATTCCCCAAGCCTGGGTTAATAGATCGCGATCGTCCGGATGGCAGAGCTGGAGGAACTGCTGCGGATTCGGCGCGGGACCTGTGGGATCCAGCCCATAGATGCGATAGGTCCCCTCCGACCAGTAGGCCTCACCGGAGACCAGTCGGGAAAAGGTGCCGGTGTGGCTCAGTTCCTGGCCGGCTATCAGATACGCCTGGCTGCGGCGCAGCTCGTTGTCGAGGCGCTTCCGCTCGGTCACATCGTTGTTGGTTTCCAGGATAGCAGCCGGTTGTCCCAGCTCATCCCGCTGCAAAGACCAACGGCTGGCCACCACGACCCGGGTCCCGTCACGCTTGGTGTGCACCAGCTCACCCTCCCAGCGGTCGGTACGGAGCAGCTCCTGGTTGATCTCGTCGAGCGGTGCAGGGAAGGTCGTTTGGGTGAGTTGGTGCGAGATCTTGCCGACTGCCTCGTCTCTGCTCCAGCCGTAGAGCGCCTCGGCGCCGCGATTCCAGTAGGTGATCACGTCGCGCATGTCGCGCACAAATACGGTGTCATGGCTGAGGTCCAGGAGCCCGGCTTGCTCGCGCAGGACTCCCTCGGCCTGCTTGAGGTCCTCGATGTCGGTGCTGGTGCCGACCCATTTCAAAATCTTTCCATCTTCATCCCGTAGCGGCACGGCGCGGTGCAGGAACCAGCGATACTGCCCGTCGGCTCGACGCAAGCGGGCCTCATCCTGCATTGGCTCGCCGGCGGCGAAGGCGGCCCTCCATTGAGGGGTGCGACGTTCATAGTCCTCCGGGTGGATCACGTCGACATAGCCCCAACCCGCGGCCTGATCGGCTGAGAGGCCGGTATACTCCAACCAGCGCTGGTTGTTGAAGTCACTGGATCCGTCGGGCAGCGTACTCCAGAGCAGCGTGGGAATGGTGTCGGTAACAACCCGACGCTCCCGGTCCGCCTGCCGGGCCCATTCTTCGGCTCGCTTCCGGTCCTCGATGTCGGTACAGGTCGAATACCAGTTGACGATCCTACCCTGGGCGTCACGCAAGGGAACCGCGCGCATCCAGAGCCAGCGGTACTCCCCGTCAGCCCGCCGCATGCGAACTTCCGACTCCACCGCCTCCCCGCTCGACAGAGCCGTACGCCACAGGTTCACAAATGGTTCCCGGTCTTCCGGATGGAGCAGGGCTGTCCAACCCCAATCCTTCACTTCCTGTAACGGAACTCCCAGATACTCCAGCCACCGTTGATTAACGAAGTCGACGGAGCCATCGGGTTGCGTACGGGCGACCATCGTTGGAATGGTGTCGACCACCAGCCGCAGCCGTTCGCTCAAGGCCTGCACCTCGTCGAGCGACTGACGCACCTTGAGGATCAAGCGGTTGATCACCAGGGCGGTCGTCAGGAAGACGATCAGAGCCACGACATCCCGCGTCTCGCGAATGGGCCCCATGCGAAAAAGCGGGCTGGTGAAGAAGTAGTCCAGGGACGCGACAGCAAGCAGAGAGACCCATACCGAGGCAATGAGAGTGCCGCGGACGGAGACGATGACGACAACGAGGAGATACAGAAGGGCGACCGGCACCGCACCGGGTTGGAGCCGATAGCAGACCAGGGCCAGCAGCACAATCGCAATGCTGCCGAGCAACGCTGGCGTACCTGAAGCCCAGAAGTGTCGGGTCGTGCTCGATTGCATCGATAAATCCATCGGCCGTGGCTGGTCCGGCACGCGCGCTACATGCCCCCGGCATGCTCGGAGCTATGATCAAATGAATGCGGCAGTTAGAGGATGTATACGGGTGAGGAGAAGGGTGCGCAACCGGCGGGGCAGGTGCGCTCAGGAGGGCTGGCTCAGGTTACCGCACCCAACCATTCAGGGTGTTCCAGGGTGCCGTCGTGCTTGTGG
>JAXDMF010000208.1:0-3225 GCA_034666205.1 Gemmatimonadales bacterium | reverse complement strand
CGCAGCAAGTGTTTGCTCTGGCAGGGCTCTGTTTTGGAGTGATGGCAGCGGGGGTTACGATGGCAGTGCACTTTCTCGAGCTCACGGCTATCCGTCAGCTCGTCCGAGCTGATGAAGGGCGACTCAGCTACCTCCTCGTCTGGCCGTCCTCGTTACTGGCCGCCGACTATTTGGCGTGGGATCTTTTTGTAGGGTTGTCATTGGTATGTGTGAGCCGGGTCTTTGTCGGCGATATCTCACTAAGTCGCGCCCGTCGAATCACGGCGCTCTGCGGCGTCTTGTGCCTGGCCGGATTGGTTGGGCCGTTCTCCGGCAGCATTGCCTGGCAAACCATCGCGGTATTGGGATACGCCGTGGTCCTGCCACTTGCTGCCGGGCTGATCGCTCGAGTCTTTTGGGCCACGGCTCCAGCCAGCACCGCCTAACAGGCGCTTGAAACTGGCGGCTGCTTAAAGGAAACGACGTCGTGTCGCAAGCCAGAGTACAGCTGCGTGCCTACCTCGCGTCCTTACCGCCCGATACGCGGAGGCACCTCAAGAAGATCCGCGCGGCCATTCGCGCCGCGGCCCCCGGCGCCATCGATAGTTTCAGCTACGGAATTCCCGCCTTCCGACTCGATGGCAAACTGCTCGTATGGTACGCCGGCTGGAAACAACACAGCAGCCTTTACCCGATGAGCGCGGCGGTCAGGCGCGCCCATGCGGCCGAGCTCAAGGGATACGAGATGTCGAGGGGGACGATTCGCTTTCCACTGACCAAGCCGCCACCGGCGGCCCTTGTGAGGCGACTGGTCAAGGCCCGTATCGCGGAGTTACGAGGGAAGGGCAAAGCGTGAGTCGTAGCTTTAGGCCGCTTCTGGCCGCTTCGCCGGCGTGGTGGTGATCACCAGCACGCTGATCAGAACAAACACGGTCCCAACAATCGTTCGCAGGCCCAGCTCTTCCCCGCCCAGAAAATAGCCCAGCAGCACCGCCACTACCGGATTCACGTACGCGTAGGTCCCGACTCGGGTCGGCGATTCATGATCGATCAGCCACACGTAGGCGGTAAACCCGATGATGGAGCCGGCGACAATCAGGTAGAGCAACGAGAGCCATGCTCCGGGTGATACGGCCTCCGGATGAAAATCGTGAAACTCCCCCAGCGCTGCCGCCGCCAGGACCAGGAACACGCCACCGGCAAGCATCTGTGCTCCCGAGCTCATGACCTTGGAAGACGGCAGCGGCAACTTGCGGGCTAGCGCCGATGACACCGAAAAGCTCATTGATGAAATGATCAACGCCCCGGCGCCTAGCGGGTCGATCGGCGCTCCGCCGAGGTTCAATGAGCGGCTCATTAGCACCGCCACTCCTCCCAGCCCGATCAGCAGCGCCAGAGCCAGGCGGACGGTGAGCCGCTGGGTTCGCAGGACAATGATTTCCGAGAGCGCCATGAACGCGGGGATCGTCGCCAGCATGACCGCGGCAACGCCCGACGGCACCCGCTGCTCGGCCCAGAACAACAGTCCGTAGTCGATGACGAAGATGAGGATCGCAAGGACGGATGCCGACCTCCACTGGCGCCCGCTCGGGCTGCGCTCGCCCCGAGCGATCATCCAGCCATACAGCACCAGTCCCGCAACCAGGAAACGCATCGCCGCCAGCAGCAGCGGCGGAACTTCATGGACGCCGATACGGATGGCGAGAAAGGTGGAGCCCCACACGAAATAGATGATCGCGAAGGCCAGCAGGGTCTTCCATTTCGGGCGATGAGCGGCAGTTTCCATGGCGGATTTCTAGCACATTTGGCCCTGTGCCACCATAGAGCCGAGTCATGAAGATCCTGAGCATCATGGCCATCTTCACCCAGTACCCGTGGATGGCCGCCGTCATCGGGCTGCTCCTGGTTGGACTCGGGCGGGCGCGTGGTCGCCGGACCGCGATCGTGGTTGGCGTCATCTGGTTGCTGTATGCCGCCTACGAAACCGCCATGCGGCTGCGGTGGCTCTGCAGCGGCGAGTGCGACATCCGGGTGGATCTCCTGCTCATCTACCCACTATTACTCGCCGCTACAGTCGTGGGCATGGTCAGTCTCCTCCGCGCACGCCGTCCACCTCGTTGATCCGACCGCACCGTATCAGCCTGCCTCCACTCGCGTGCCTGGCTCTGGCCTGCGTCCTTGGCTGCGCGCGTCGTCCCCGCGCTTCGCCTACGGCACCACGGCTCGTCGTTCTGCGGCCGGTGGCCGGCGATATCTGGACGGAGGGGGAGAGCTACACCATCCGGTGGCGTGCGGCCGGCATAGCCCGGGTCAATGTGGGACTCGCACTTGGAGGCAAGGATAAAGGGCACGCCGCTCTGGATCTGCCCGCCTCAGCCGATAGTCTACGCTGGCGAGTGCCTGAGGGGTTCGTGAGTGGGTTCGGGCTGGATCGCTCGGACGACGTGCGGGTTCGGCTGGAGGATGCGCGGGATCCGACGCGGTTTGCCGATAGTCCCTCGTTCACCATCGTGGCGACGAGTCGATGACCGCCACGTCCCCGGAGGTCACCCGCCCCGACATCCCGATGGCGGAGCCCGTGTCATCCACGTGGAGTGCAGCGGTCTGGCTCCTCGTCGGACTGGCGGTGTTGCAGTGGGTCGCTGGCTCCCGGATTCCCCTCGATCCCGATGAGTCCTATTACTGGGAGTGGTCCCGGCGGCTCGCGCTCGGTTACTACGACCATCCACCCGCCATTGCTTATCTGATTCGCGCGGGGACCGCGATCTTCGGCCCCACTGCTCTCGGCGTCCGCTTCGTTCCGGTCCTGGCGAACCTCGGCGGGGGGCTGATCCTGCTCCTCCTCGCCCGCAGGCTGGGTGGCGCCCGCGCGGGCCTGAACGCGGTACTGCTGGTGCTCTCGCTGCCGATTGTCGCCGCGTGGCTGATCCTCGCCACCCCAGACTGTCCCCTGTTTCTGGCCGATGCGCTGGCACTGTACGCCGCCGTGCGAGCCCTCGAGGCGTCACCCCGGAGCTGGCCGGCCCTGGCTTGGTGGCTCGGAAGCGGCGCGGCGCTGGGGCTCGGTCTGCTGAGCAAACTGTCAGCGGTCATCCTTCCGTTCGGCATCCTGCTGGCCCTGCTGGCGCGGCCGGATCTCCGCCGCCGTCTCGCGGAGCCCGGTCCCTATCTGGCCGGTTTGCTCGCCACCCTCATGGCAGTGCCCATCGTGGCGGGGAATCCCGCGGCCCCGTCGGTCTTCCAGCT
>JAXDMF010000207.1:0-5061 GCA_034666205.1 Gemmatimonadales bacterium | reverse complement strand
TAAGTTGTTGTTGATAAAACTGTTACACAATTCCAACTACCCGGATTCTCTTGGAGTACTTACCTTCTGTCCAATGCCTCTGCACCCGGTAGTCGGGCACCATGAGACGCATCGCCGTCTGACGCGTGGGGTCCGGAGCAAGCGATTACCTCAGGTCCTGGTACTGGCTGGGCCGTGGGGTGTAGGCAAGCAGCGATTGGCTTTGTGGCTGGCCCAGCTGGTTCTGTGCGAGGCGGCCGGGGACGAGCCCTGTGGGAGCTGCCGCAGCTGTCGCCTGGTCGGCGGGCTGGCCCATCCGGACCTGCACTGGTTCGTCCCGATTCCGAGGCCAAAAGCCTCCGAGACGGACAAGCAGATCGAGGAAGCATCCCAGGCAATCGCGGAAGCCATGGAGGAACGGCGCAGCCGGCCCCTCTATGCCCAGAGCGACGGGATGGCCAGCCATGGGATCGCCAGCGTTCGCCTGTTGCAGCGCCAGGCGTCTCTGACGTCGGTCGAGGGAGGGCACCGAGTCTTCATCATCGGTGAGGCCGATCGCCTGGTGTCTCAGGAGTCGAGCCAGGAGGCGGCCAACGCGTTGCTGAAGCTGTTGGAGGAGCCGCCGCCGGGAAGCCTGTTCGTGTTGACCACCGTCGACGCGCAGCGGTTGCTTCCCACGATTCGGTCCCGGGCCGTCCTCCTGCGGGTAGGCGGCATAGCGGACGCCGATGTACGCGGGTTCCTCGCGGCCCATCTGCGGCCTGCTCCATCGGCGGCCGAGCTGGACCAGCGGGTCGCAGCGGCAGAAGGATCGATCGGCCGGGCGCTGGCGGTTGGAGACGAAAGCGGGAAGGCCCAGCATGCAGCAGAGCGGTTGCTGGAGGCCGTCATGGCCGGTCCCGGCCCCAGTTTTGAGCAGGCCCTGAAGCAGGCCCCGTGGTCCGCCCGGGGAGACTTCACTGCCATGCTCGATGCGCTCGCGGAGGCGCTGAGCGAGGCCGCCCGAGAAACGTTGGGACAGACGCCGCGCCGGCCCGTGCCTCGTGCACTCCGTGGCTACGGCCACCCCGACCGGTTGCTGAAGGCGATGGAGCACGTGGCGGAGGCAAGGGATGCGGCGTGGGGAAACGTGAACCCCCAGATCCTCCTGGCCGTGCTGGGCGAAGAACTGGCGGAAATCCTGTGAAGCTGACCCACCTGGACGAGCAGGGCCGAGCCCGCATGGTCGATGTGGGCGATAAGCCGGTGTCGGAGCGGACGGCGTCTGCCGAGGGTGCGGTGAGGATGTCGCGAGAGGCGTTCGAGCTGGTGGCCGCGCAGGGGCTCGCCAAGGGGGATGTGCTCGGGGTGGCTGAGGTGGCGGGTACCATGGCAGCCAAGCGGACGGGCGAGTTGGTCCCGCTCTGTCACCCGCTCAATCTGGACCTGGTCCAGGTCGAGGCGCGGCTCGAGCCCGAGCTGCCCGGCGTGCGCATCACCGCGCTGGCGAAGGCCACCGGGCGTACAGGGGTGGAGATGGAGGCGCTCACCGCGGTCGCGGTCGCCTGTCTCACGGTGTACGACATGGTCAAGGCAGTGGATCGCGGGATGGTCATCGAAGAGGTTCGACTGGTCAGCAAGAGCGGCGGCACCCGAGGAGATTGGCGCCGGTCCGAGTCGTAGGCGGACGGCCTCTCACAATAGAAAGGGGTTGGCGCGTGGCGAGACCCATCGATTACGGTGAACCGAAGCCGTGGACCGCGGAGCGAATTCTCCTCCGGGTCGGTGCGTTGCTGCTCCTGGCCGTGTCCATCGGCGCGCTCGGCGCGTGGAACAAGCGCGTCCGCGCCACCGATCACGTCGCGGTCCCGGACGTCAGCATCGTGGCTCGCCAGATGGGCAGCCTCAGCGAGCAGCTCGAAGCCGCCAAGGGAGAAACGGCAGTCATCAAGCTCCAGATGGAGCGGGCCACCGCCATCCTGGAGAACTCGAGCCGTTACCAGATCCCCGCCGACTTGTCGGGGGCGATCTATGATATCGCATTGAGTGAGGGGATCGATCCTTCACTGGGATACCAACTGGTGAAGATCGAGAGCCAGTTTAATCGGAAGGCCAAGAGCCCGATGCAGGCATTCGGGTATACCCAGCTCCAACTGGCAACGGCCAAGTTCTATCAGCCGGGCATCACCCAGAAGGACCTGTACGACCGGGACACCAACCTGCGCCTGGGATTTCGTTTCCTGAACGAGCTCCTGGCCCGCTTCAATTACGACGTGCACCTGGCCCTGCTGGCGTATAATCGGGGGCCCGCGCGGGTGGACCAGATCCTGGCCCAGGGCGGGGATCCCGCGAACGGCTATTCCGACGCCGTGCTCAAGGGTTACCGTCCGATCGGGTCGGCCGAGGCGCGCTAGCCGGGAATCTTGAGCGCGATGCCCGTCTTCAGGGGCTCGCGCTCGCCTAATCCATTTGCTTCTCTGAGGGCCTGGATCGAAACGCCGTAGCGTTTCGCCAGGCCTTTCAGTGTATCCCCCCGGCGCACGAGGTGCGTCCGCTCGCCGGAGCGCTCCACCGGTGGAGCCGTGGGGACGACTCTGCGTGGCGCGTCGGGCGATACGACCCTGAGCCGCTGCCCGGCCCGAATCCGGCCACGGCTGTCGAGCACGTTCCAGAGCCGCAGCTCCCGTTGGGTGACGCCGTACTCGTCGGCAATCTCCGAAAGCGTCTCGCCCCGCCGCACCCGGTGAAATGCGCCCGTGCTCGTGCCGGCCGCCACGACCGGATCCGCCATTCGCCGTGCAACCGAGGTGGAGAGCGCGCCACCGGTGGGCACCACGATTCTCTGGTTGATCCGAAGCCTTCTGCTGTTCACCCTCGGGTTGGCCGCGGCGAGCATCGCCTGGCTCACCCGGTAGCGCAGCGCGATACCACCCAGCGTCTCTCCCCGTGCGACGAAATGCTCGATGAAAGTCACCCGCCGCCGCGGTGGCAGCTCGGCGTATGCTGCGACGGTGGCCGCGCCGCGCCCCAGCGGAAGCCGCAGGAGCGACCGCGTGCCCGGCGGCGTGGTGAGCCTCAGGTACTGCGGGTTCAGCTCGCGAATGGCGGCCACGGTAGTGTCGGCCAGGCCCGCGATGACGTCGAGCCCGGTCATGTCGGGCACCACGATGGAGTCGTACGCCGCCGGCTCGGCTCGGCCGGGATTGAAGCCATAGCGGCGGGGCTGCTTCGCGATCATCGCGGCCGCGATCAGCTTGGGGACGTAGTCCTTGGTCTCGCGCCGGAGCCACTTGGTGTCGTACAGCCGGAAGAAGGTGGCGTCGGAGTTGACTGAGTCGCTCTCTTCGTCGGGAAGCCGAACCAGACCGCGCGACACCTTACCCGAGCCTGCGTTGTACGCCGCCGCAGCAAGATAGAAAGAGCCGAAGCGGCGGTTGAGATCGTGCAGGTGCCGCGCCGCGGCGTCCGTCGCTCGAAACGGATCCCGCCGTTCGTCCACCCAAGAGTCTACCCGTAGGTGGTAGCCCCGGGCTGTGCCCTTCATGAACTGCCACATCCCGACGGCCTTGGCCCGGCTGGTGGCGGTGTTGGAGAAACCGCTCTCAATCAATGCCAGATACACCAGATCTCCCGGGAGATTCTCCCGCTGGAGTCGCTCGCGGATCATGGCCTCGTATCGCGGCATTCTGGTGAGCCAGATGCCCATGCGCTCGCGACCGCGGGTCTGAAAGAAGTCGAGGTAGTACTGTACCCGGTCGTGGCTGTTGTAGGTCTTGACGTCGATGTCCCAGGTCACCGCATCGGCGAGTGCTTCGGCGCCGCCTTCCGCGGCCGCGTCCACACTACTGTCGGACTCGTTGCCTTCCGGATGCGCCGTAGCCAGCTCCTCGAGCACCGCCTCGTCCGCGGCCGAATCGGCTGCCAGACGTCCCTCCGCAGCAAAATCAGCCGCGACGAGCGCCGAGTCCATGACCGGCGCAGATGGAAGATCGAGCTGATCGGAAAGAGAATCTGTCCCGCGGCGAGAAGCCCGATCCATGTTGGTCAGCGGTGATCCCGCTGGCCCCGGCACCGTGGGGACGGTGCTGCGGGAACCGCCGCATCCGACGAGGACGAGGAGGGTAAGAGCTGACAAGATCCGAAGCATAAGCGTTACCTTCGGTAAAGTTTCGGCTTGGGTCATAGGGCGCGACCAGCACCCCACCTGCAAACCGCAGGAACCAGAGGCGAACTGAAGGGGGAGGGCCGAGGGTTGCTGGGCGGATCTAACGCATGAACAGGCGATTGCCGAGGATCCGGTTCGTCGCGTTGAGAACCGCCAGGGCAGCGCCGCGCGCCGTGTCGTTCTCGGTCAGGTACGACCCCACCACTCGTTGTCCGTTGCCTTCCCCGTGCACCGCCAGCGATACGATCACCACCGTGGAATCGAAGGCGCGCACCGCCTTTACGCCGAGGAGCTCGAAGCTCATGCCACCCTGCATTGCTTGTCCCAGAGCCACCACGCACGCCTGAGCGGCACAACGCAGCTCACCTGCCTGCGACGCCAGCCCTTCACCTTCGCCGGTAAACTGCTCTGAATCGCGCCATGTCAAACCCACGCGAGCGCGACACCGCCCGTTGGGCAACCGGTCCAGCGTGAACTCCGCAAACCGCAGTCGTTCGGGGAGCGGCGTTGTGGTTGACATGGTGGTCCTTGAGCAGGCCTGAAACGCAACGTGAAAATCAAGGTGTCAGCAAGGCAAAGCCCATGCCACCCCTAGCCCAGGCGCGAGACGAGAAGCGCGATGAGATCACGGTCGGAAATGCGGTCCGCCCGGACGAACAGTGCGGCCTTCGATGACGACGAGAGAGGGTAATCTGCCCACACCGAGCGCTGGCCAGGCTCGGTGCCCCGGAAGGAGAAGACCAGATTCCAGTGTGGTGAGTTGGGCCGTCGTTCTGCGGCGATCGACACGTTCCACCGTTGATCGGCGTGCTCGAGGACTCGCCATGGCATCGTTGTGTCTCCAGAATCAGGTCAAGAGTCCTTCGGCGCGCGCGTCATCCGCCGTATCGACGTCGCGCAGAGTGGGAAGCTCGTGCCACGCGGCGCTGATGCGAGTG
>JAXDMF010000206.1:0-2876 GCA_034666205.1 Gemmatimonadales bacterium | reverse complement strand
CCAGAACAGCATCAACCCGCTTCACCTCGGCATCGCCGAGACCTGCTTCACGCGCCAGGGCGACTGCGGCCCGACCGAGCGTGCGATAGAGCTCCTGATCCTCGGGCTCCAGTGCGTCCAGGTGGGCCTGGACGGTTTGCGCATCTCCGCGCCGGACCGCGCCGGTGAGCGACGCGGCCGGTCCCAGAGTGGTCAGGTTTGCCACCGCCCCCCCGAGCAGCGGGAGATAGAGCCGAGCCGCAATGTCGGCGGGCACTCCCGCGGAGCGCGCGATCCGCTCAGCCACTCCCACAAGAGCCACGGTGTAGTTGGCGACGAATGCTGCGGCGGCATGATATGCCGGCTTGGCCGCAGCCGGTATCCGCACCGGGACCATCCTGAGCGTGTTGGCTAACCGCTCGGCCGCGACCAGCGCCCGCTCGTCACCCTCGATACCGGCGTAGGCTCCTTTTAGGCGCTCGGCCGCGGTACCCGGCTCGGCGACCGACTGCAGCGGGTGAAAGGATCCACATGCCGCCCCAGTCTGATCGAGAGGCTGCAGGGCGTTGCGATCAAGGAGACCTGATAGGTGGAGAACCACCTGGTCCCGGGTGACGGCGCGTTCCGCGGCGAGCTCGGCGGCTACATGGGTGATAGCCTGGTCCGGAGTTGCTATCAGAATAAGCTCGGCTTCTGCCGTTGCCTCGGCCTTGCTGCCCTGATGCAGTACCAGAGGCGGGATCACGTCTCGGGGGGAACGATTGAGGAGCATGACCTTGTAGCCTCGTCGCTTCAACGCCAAACCCAGGCCCTGCCCCATCCGGCCTGCTCCAATAATCGTGATACGTGGCTGCGACACCGAAACTCCTTTAGTCTATTAGCTATTGGCTATTGCCCTACAAAATAGCCGATTGCCTTTGCAAAATGATTGAGCCCGGCCGGCCCTCCTCCAGGCCGACCGAGCTCGCTCACGCGACGGTGCTAGGCGATCCTAATTTTGGGCCGTAGCGGTAGACCCGTTAGTCCGGGCCAGGCCCAGCAGCTCCTTGGGCGTCTGCGCCTTGCGCAGCAGCCCCATCGCGGTCTGCATCTGCAGGTCGTTTGTGGCATGGCGACGGAATTCGGCCGGGCGGCCAAAGACATACCGAGCCACTTCATAACCCAACTGCTCATCGATCAGCTCCCCCGCTCCGTTGAACACGCTGGGGTCGACCTTGACGTCATGCGCGCGGAGCCGCTCGTACACCTGCTGCCGCATCGCTGGCGTCACCTTGAAGGACTCAGACTTCACTCCGTGGGTCTTCTTGGCCTCGAGAGCGATCGAGGTGAGAGCGTCCCGATATTGCGGGAGAGCACCGCCGAGTGCCTTGGCGAAATCCCGCTCGGGTACCGTCAACGTGTCCGGGCGAATGACCAGATCCGGCACGATGCCCCCCCCACCCCGTACCACCCTGCCGCCATCAGTGTGGAATATCGGACGCTCCTTGAGGGCCGAGTCGGTGGACTCCTTATCGGGGGCGCCGGGTACCGTGTCGGCGATGGCTGCCATGGCCGCCTGAGTAGCCTGATCCTCTTCGTCCTTCGCGATGCGCTGGATGGTCCTGCCGCTCGGCGTGAACCATCTTGCGGTCGTCAACTTCAAGGCAATTCCCTCGCCCAGGGGGAAGAGCGTCTGGACCAGCCCCTTGCCGAAGGTGGGAGCGCCAACGACTACCGCGCGATCATGATCCTGCAGGGCACCGGCAATGATCTCGGCTGCGCTGGCGGTTCCATCGTTTACCAGCACTACAATAGGAAGGTCGGGCCAGGCCTGCCGTGCCTCGTCGTAGAACTCCTTGGTCGACCCCCGAGCGCGCCCGCGGGTCGAAACGATCTCCTGTCGGGAATCCAGAAATAGGTCGGCCACCTTGACGCCCTGATCGAGCAGACCGCCCGGGGTGCCGCGCAGATCCATGATGAGCGACTTCATGCCCTTGGCCTTCATGGCCGCGATTTCCTGACGCAGCTCCTCGGCCGAGGTCTCGCTCACCGGATTCAGGGAGATGTAGCCGATACCGCTGTCGAAGAGCGTCCCGGGTGGCACGGAGCGCATGTGGATCTGCGCGCGCGTGAGCCGGTATTTGATCGGATCGGCAATGCCGGCGCGCCTGATCGTGATGCCCACTTTGGAGCCTGCGTCCCCCCTCAGCGCCTTCACGGCCTCGTCATTCTTCCAACCTTCAGTCGACTTGCCGTCAACTTCGACGATCTGATCACCGGTCTGGATGCCTGCCCGCTCAGCCGGAGTTTCCGGAAGCGGCGCCACGACCGTGATCCACCCGTCCCGAACATCGATCTGGATGCCGAGCCCCGCGTAGTTGCCTGAAGTCTGCTCGGTGAGCGCCTTGTAGTCATCGCCGGTGAGCAGGACCGAGTAGGGATCCTTGAGCTGCTCCAGCATGCCCGTGGTGGCCTTCTGGTAGAGATCTGTTTCGCCGATCGAGTCGACGTAGTAGGTACTGACATGGCCGAGGACGTCGTCGAAGAGCCGCGCCTGCTGGTAGACGTTGCCGTCACTGGCCACGCCTCGCTGCAGCAGCCAGCCACCGCTCAGGAAAGAGATCACCGCCACAAGACCAATCACGCCCCAACGCTGCTTCATATTTTCCTCCGCTCCCGCAGAATAACTGAAATATTCGGTTGTCGTCCCTGACGGAGACCCTCACGTCCGGTGTGGCCGAGGCGGGAGACCAGCTCGGCCCCGACGGCTAGACCATAGCGATATATAAACTTATCCAACCGGCGCCTGGAAGGTTTCAGGGGCGGCGGCGCGGACCTCAGTCCATGCTGCCTGCAAGAGCTGGTCCGGTGGGAGGCTTCCATCCAAATGTCGTACCCCTTCACCCTGAACCGCCAGG
>JAXDMF010000205.1:0-4297 GCA_034666205.1 Gemmatimonadales bacterium | reverse complement strand
AGGGAGGGGAGGCGCGACGCGGGTGTCCGGGTCCCGAAATCGCGGGCTCGAAGGGCCTATGAGAGGTCGACAAAATCGCCTCCCTGGCTGGCATTTCGCCAGCTCAGCGCAGGGAGGCAGGTCCAGGGAGGCGGTAGGGAGCACTCCCTCGCCTCCCTGGATGAGTCCCTATGCGCTGCTGTGTCAACGGCTCCCCCCGGTTGCACGTTGCTGGTGATCCACGAGTGCGATGGCTCGTCGGCGATCCACCGCCTGGACCCAGCCGGCGCGCGGCTGTCCAAAACCGAGATGACAGCCTTGGCCGAAAGATTCTGGCGTGCCCGGCTCCCTCGATCGTGCCCATTCCCTGGCTTGATCATGCGGATGTCGCGTTCAGAGCCGTTGTTGTCAGCGGGTATTCGCCAGTCTCGTGTGAACCGAAGGTAGTCGTCTTGGCGGTCGCGCAACCGGCGGGCAAGCGCGTGGTGTTTCGTCATCACTGGGTCGGAGCGGGCGGCGGTCTGGGTGAGTCCGATCTGGATAGCCGCGCGGTAGAGCTGGACCTGTTTGTCGAGGGCTTTGGCATCGACGGTGTCGGCGCCAGCGGCGATTGCCTCGCCCACCAACTGTTGCATGGCCACGAGCGCGTCGGCGGCTTGGCTGCCCCAACACCAGTCCGCATCCGATGGCCCGGCATCGACGACGCCCTGGAGCTGCGCAGCGCGTGCGCGCAACAGAGTTGGTGCTCCACATTGAGATAGGTGTCATACGGGCCCAGGCGTCGTGCACCGCGACCCCACGGAGCCGGCCGAGCACACCGGCGTCGTCGATGCCCTCCCGACCACGTTGGCATGACAGGTGATCAGGGTGTATTTGTCGGTGCGGGCGCAATGCACCCAGTGCAGCTTGCCCTGCACCCGAAGCTCGGTCTCATCGAACCGGCCACCTTAGCCTCGGCGATCCGGTCTTTGACCTGGTCGAGGAACTTGTCCAACCCCTGGGCCGCACGCCTGGTCATCCTCGCCACGGTGGCGTCGGACACCGGGGTGCCGAACAACTCGGCCAACGCCTGAGCGGTCCGTGTCGTGGACAGGAACTGCCCGACATACAGGTAGAGAATGATCGCGGTGATCCGCGGCCCGTACTGCACCGGCGCCGTCACCCCTTCCGGCGCTGCACCGCGGGTAGTGGCCCCGCACGCGCATCGGCGCGTGATCAACTGATGCTCGATCACCTGAACCGTCATCGGCGGCAGGTCGACCACTTGCCGCCGCTCCATCCCCACCTCCGGGGCACCCGCCAGATCCCCACCACACCCCAAGCGCAGGCTCGGCTCATGCCCCAGCCGCTCGTTTGGACCATCGACCAGCGCTAACGTCGACCCCGGATGACCGGGCTCCCCACCTGGCTTGCGACCGCTTTTGCGGCGCAGCGACTTCGGAGCTGGCTTGACAAACGGCGAGTCCGACGCCGGCGGCTTCGAAGAGTTCCGACTGTTCTGCCCCAACTGCCGCCTCAACTCGGCGACCTCGGCCCTCAACAGCCCGATCTGCTCGGCCTGCCATCCCACGAGCGCCGCGAGTTCCTCATAGGACGGGCGTCGACTCGCGGGCACCACGTCATGATCGACAAGGCAACCAGAAAGATCAACTAGCCACGCTGCTGAAGACCTGACCAGTTACTCTCGTCAAGCTGCCCCGCTACGAGCACTCCCCCAGCCCGACACCACCGATATCACGGTCATCCGACGTGACCGACTTGGCGGGGCCATCCACGAATATACGCAGGTCGCGTAGGGTAGCCGACTTTTAGGCACCCACAGGCAGTGCGGCGGTAAACGCGCCGCGGAATCGACTGCTGCTCGAGCGGAGTGCTCTGACCCGGGCCGGGCTCGGCGGGGTAGGCCAATTAAGTGAACTTCTACCCTCGACGGATTTTCCGCACCGATGCCGGTATCAGCGAAGTGCGGTCACAGCTCCTCTTGGGGGAAGCATGGCCGAGGCAGTCGTGCCTTGAGGACGAGCTGGAGGTAATGATGACCGCTCCTGATGCTAGGGGAGGTGCGGCAACGTCGCCTGACGCGGCTGACCGAGTGGCCTTGATCACGGAGGTCGGTGGACTAAGTTTGAGGAAGTTCCTCGACCCCATGCCCTGGCCGGGATCGTCAACGATTCACCAATCCGCCGCCGAGTCGACCTCTCCAGATCGACCTGAGGCATCCGCAAGCTGGTTGATTCTGAACAGGCGGACGTCACCTCGGCGCTCGTTGAGTGTGTCCTCGCGCGCCGCCGAGCCAGCGACGGCCCGAATGTCCATTGAATACCGGAGAAGGAGCTGATCTGGATGAAGGCTTCATGATCCACGATTCGATGCAGAAGCGCGGTCTTTATCTCGGCATCGTGCCGGAGACGGCCGCGGCCAGGAACAGTTCGACGCTGCTCATTCTTGATCACAATCTGGACATCCTCCCCGAGGCGGGACGGCGCCTGACGGTAGCCGAGCTCGCCTGCCACGTGGACGACCTGGCGGGCCGACTGTGGGCGGCTGGAGTTCGGCCCGGAGAACGCATCGCGATCCACAAGGCCGCCAACTTCGATGTCTGGGTGCTCGCTACCGTGGCGGCGCGCATCGGAGCAGTTCCCGTGATGCTGTCGCCCGCCCTGGACGGCGCGACCGTCGGCGCCCTGCTCAGCCGGCTGGACCAGCCGCACCTGCTCACTGACGTGCGCAAGCTTGAGGCATTGGCCGATGTGCCGGTAACGGACCTCACCAAACGGGTGATCATCGTGACCGGCAGCAGGCCGGGTGCGGCATCGCTTACCGAGTTTGTCGGGAGTCCGCGGGTTCAACCGGTGTTTCAGACGCTGGACGAGCCCGCGCTGATTACTCACACGTCCGGCACCACCGGGCTGCCCAAGCTCGTCGTGCACACGGCGCGGAGCATGCGCGCTCGGCTTCGGCCGCAATGGTGGCTCCTATCGTTGATGAGGAAACGAGAGACCGTCGCGATCCACATCTCCTTCGTGCATTCGCGGATGTTCGCGGCGATGGCGCTGGCGCTGCAAAAGGAAATGCCGGTTCTGCTCATGAACGAGTCTGGTCCTGACAAGGTCGCCGGGTTTTTCCTCAAGCATCGGCCAGGATTCATCGAGGCACTTCCCAACTCGTTTATGGAATGGGAGGGGCTTACTGACGATCCGCGAAAGCCGTTCGCGTCGGTAAAGTACTTCAGCAGCACGTTCGACGCGATCCACCCCAGAACGATCAGTCGGCTTGTCAGGTCATCCGAGCGGCGAGCGCCGCTGTTCTTTCAGATCTACGGGCAGAGCGAGATCGGTCCGGGAGTCGGCCGACCTTACTTCCTCAAGTCCGCCCACCGAGCGGACGGGCGCTGCGTTGGTTACCCAATGCCGGGCTCCGCGAAGATTCGCGTGGTAAGCCGGGATGGCAAGCGCCCGTCCGAGAGGAATCCCGGCTTCATCGAGGCCCGGTGGGAGGGCCTGGCGAAAACCTATTTCGGTGAGCAGGAGCGGTTCGACGCGAACCTGCACGCTAAATGGTGGCGGACCGGGGACGTCGGTTTCCGCACCAGGCTTGGCTGCCTGCACATGCTCGACCGGGAGGTGGACATGATCCCCGGGGTGCGCAGCAACCTCGAGATCGAGGATCTCGTGTTGAGCAGGCTGGGAGAGCTGAGCGAGCTTGTCGTGGTGCCGGGTCCGAAGTCCGAGCCGATCCCGGTAATCTGCACCAACGAGGATCAGCCGCTGGATCGGGACCGCTGGCGCGCGGCCGTCGTCGAATTCCCTCAGCTGGCTGACCCGATCCAGATCCCGCAGGCCGAGCTACCTCGGACCGCTACGTTGAAGGTGAAGCGGATCGAGCTGTCTCGCCGGCTCAACGAACAGATGGTGGAGCGGGCGTGAACCGTGGTCAGCCGAACGCGGCGGATTTTCGTGCACCGCCGACGGGCCCGACCGCGGTTATGACACTAGATGACTAGGTCGGTGATCTCGGTGTCTGCGCCAGGCCCCAAGATCATCAAACGCGAGTACCTCGCGCCGCTGGGCATCCCCATAGAACGCACAACCTGGCCTCGCGGCAGCCACATCGGTCACACCGGCGTCGGCGACCGATTCATCGGCCTCGTACACCTCATCACGAACGGCGATGTACGCATCGGCGACCAAGTGCTCCTCATCGAGGTGGGCATCGGTTCCACCTGGTGCGCCGCGGTGGTGGAGATAACCAACTTGAAGGGATTAGTGCAATGACACCAGAAGCGACACTCGCGCGGTTTCGCGAATATATGGTGGGG
>JAXDMF010000204.1:0-2710 GCA_034666205.1 Gemmatimonadales bacterium | reverse complement strand
GCTCTGCGTGAACACGCGCCTGCCCCGCTATGCCGGCCACGACGGCCTCCAATGCAGCAAGCCGCGCCTCGAGCCGGCCGACCCGATCTTCCTCGCTCATCAGGCTTCCGCTCCTTCTGCCGCCCGTTTGGCGACTCTGGGCTGCACCTCGACCTGAAATGCCATGATGCCCACCAGCCCCACCAGTATCCCTGCGCCATAGAACGGCCAGCCGTGTCCCAGGCGCTGGAAAGCGATCGTGGCAAGAACCGGGGCCATCACTCTGGCCAGCCCGGCGAACGTCTGCGCCACCCCCATCGTGGTGCCCAGCTCACCCGGGTCGGAATACCGCGACATGAGAGAAGTCGTAGCCGGAAAGAGGAGAGCCGTGCCGATCGGCACCAGAGGAATGATCAGGGCGAGGGTCCAGAGATCGCGGGGCAGCGGGTACAATGCAAGGCCGACCACGAGGAGCACGGTACCGATCCGCATGGCCCAGGTCTCCCCGATCCGGTCTACGATTGGACCGAGCAGCAGGCTGCGCATCACAAAGGAGAGCACCCCGACGTAGAGAAAGACGTACCCAATCGTGGTCTCATTGATCGAGAACTCGGCACCCAGATAGAGAGCGAGCACGGAGGTCATCGAAGCAAACGCGAGCATTCCCACGCCGTAGATCCAGAGCAGCCGTCCGATCGCCGTGGTCGGGTGGCGCAACGCCATCCAGGCGGGATGCCAGATCGGCTTGCGGCCCTTGGGGGAAACCGGGGCCGGCTCCTTGTGTGATTCCGGCAGCCATTTCCAGGCGAAGAAGACGTTGATGAGGCAGAGCGCCGCCGCAATCATCCCGGGCGCGGCCTGGCCGAAATGGGCGGCAAAGGAACCGATCGCCGGTCCGACCATGACACCGGCCGACGTCGCTGCAGAGAGCCAGCCCAGGGCACGCGCACGATCGGCCGGCTCGACCGTGTCGGCCACGTAGGCCTGCGCCACGCCGGTCGTGCCCCCGCCGGCCCCCTGTACCAGCCGGGAGAGAAAGAGCAGCCAGACGCTGGTCGCCAGCCCGAAGACCACGTAGGCCATCGCGGATGCGCTGAGTCCAATCAGGAGCGCGGGCCGCCGGCCGTACCGATCCGATACCCGTCCCCAGATTGGCGCCGCCAGCAGCTGGGCAATCGAGAATGACGCGATCAGGCGGCCGATCGTCTCCGGCGTTGCCTGGAGCTTGAGCGCGTAGAACGGCAGGAGCGGGAGCACGATCATGAACCCGATCATGTCCACGAAGTTCACCGCGATGAGGACCGCAAGGCGGCGGAACTGGTCGCGGGAATCGGCGGAGTTCCGCTTCATCCGGTCCCTCCCCGGTCCGCGCCGAGCGCGAATACTGCGGCGCTGATCGCCATCAGGACCACGCCGTAGGCCGCAGCCACGCCGACATCGGACTGCCGGAGGCTGGACAGAATCTCGAGCGAGATCGGCCGGGTATCGTAGGTATAGAGCATGATCGAGGTCACGAAGTCCCCAAATGCGGTCACGAAGGCCAGGCTGGCTCCAGCCACGATTGCCGGGCGGAGTAGCGGGAGGGTCACCCGGCGGAGCGTTCGCCAACGCCCGGCGCCCAGCGTCGCGGCTGCCTCATCCAGCGAGAGGTCGAGCGCGCGGAAGCCGGCGAGAACGCTGCGGCTGGTGATCGGCAGATTCCTTACGAGGTAAGCGAGCGGAAGGAGCCAGAGCGTGCCTACCAGGATGAACCGGCCTGCCAGGGGCGCGTGCACGCTGAACGCAGTCGCCAGCGCGATCGCGAAGACGGTGCCAGGGACCGCCCAGGGCAGCGCAAGCAGGGCTTCAATCGTCCGTCCGAATCTCGCCCGCCGGCGCACGGAGAGAACTCCCGCCGCCACGGCGATACTGACCGCGGCCACCGTCGCCGCGCTTGCGAGCCACAGACTGTTGAGCAGCGGCCTGGCCCGCACCGGATCCTCGATCAGCGTCAGGTAGTTCCGCCAGGTATACGCGGGCGGCAGCGGCTCGGTGGTCCAGGTGCCTGCCGGCACGAAGGAGACCAGCAGCAGGGTGAGGTGGGGCAGCAGGAGGAGCAGAGCCAGTCCCCAGCCGAGTACCCCCACAATCAGACGTACCACCGGCCGCTTGACCGGCACCAGGGCGGGAGCCACGCCCTTGCGTCCACCGGCCGAGCTCTCGAACGCGGCGGTCCCCCGCAACAGCCAGAGCGCCACGAGGGCGATCAGGGTGAGCGAGACGGTCTCGATCATCGCGAGCTGGTCATCGCCATTCAGCCGGGTGGCGACGATCTGGGTGGTCATGACCCGGAACCCGCCGCCGAAGATGTAGGGCGCGCTGAAGGACGCGAGCGCGGTCATGAAGGTGAGAAGGGCGCCACCGGTCAGTGCCGGCATCAGCAGCGGCAGCACTACTCGTCGCAGTGTGCGCCAGCGTCCCGCCCCCAGGCTGGCAGCGGCCTCGAACACTGAGGCATCCAGGCCGGCCAGTCCCGCGCGGGTGAACAGATAGAAATACACGTACATGGAGTAGGCGTGCACCAGCAGAATGGCGCCGGGACCCTGCAGCCTCCACGGCGGAGTATCCAGCCGGAAGATTCGTTGTATCAGGAGGGAGGCGAATCCGCTCTCGCCATAGAGAAACAAAAAGGCGAGCACGCCGACGAGCGGCGGAAGTACCGCCGGCAGCGCAACCAGGCCACCCACGATAC
>JAXDMF010000203.1:0-12330 GCA_034666205.1 Gemmatimonadales bacterium | reverse complement strand
CGGGAACAGCAAGAAACCCTCTGGCACACGCCGGAGGGCCTCGCTCTGCTTTACCTTCCCGTCCTTCCAGTCCTTCCCGCCTACTCAGCCAGCTTGATCCGCTCCACCCGGCGTCCCTGAGCCCGGGGATTGTAGACCCGCACCGAGACGATGCTGCCGGGCTTCTCCGCCTTCAATGCGTTCCTGAGATCCGCCTCGGTCTTCACCGTCTTTCCCTCGACCGAAAGGATGATGTCAGGACCGTTCCGCTGCGGGTCGTCGTACAGGGTCTCCCAGGACGGGCCGCCAGGTGTAACGTCGGTGACCAGCAGGCCGCGCATGTTCGCCGGCAACTGGAGCTGCTGGGCCACGTCGGGGGTCACCGGCTCAACGCTGATGCCCAGCCGGTTCATGACTGAACCGCCGGATGCTGCCGAGTTGCCAGTGTCCCCCTCATCCGTGCTGGCCAACTGAGGTTGATCGTTCAGGGCCTGGAGCTTGACATCGAACGTCTTCCGAATCCCCCCCTTACGGGCAACCTCGACCTTCACGACATCCCCCGGCTTCCTGAACCCGATCGCCTGCTGAAGTTGGCCCACTCGCTCGACCGGCTTGCCATCCACGGCGATGATGACGTCGCCCGGCTGAATGCCTGCCGCCTTGGCCGGCGAGTCGTCGTTCGGGATGTCCTTCACCACGACGCCACGGATTTCGGGGAGGCCGACATAGGCTGCGTCATTCAGGGTGACATTGTCGATCGAGACCCCCAGCGCCGCGCGGTGCACCGTGCCGGTTTCGATCAGCTGGTTCATGACGGTGCGTGCCAGATTGATGGGGATGGCGAATCCATACCCCGAGTAGAAACCGGTCTCGCTGGCAATGGCAGAGTTGATGCCGATGACTTCTCCCCGCACACTCACCAGCGGTCCACCCGAGTTGCCGGGATTGATGGCCGCATCCGTCTGAATGAAGTCCTGGATGCTTCCCTGGCCCCGTCCCGGCAGCCCCGGTAACGCGCGGCCCTTGGCGCTGACGATGCCGGAGGTAACCGTGAAGGTGAGCCCTTCCCCGAGTGGATTGCCGATGGCAAGCACCCACTCGCCGACGCGAGCATCGTCGCTGTTGCCCAGCGCCATCGGGGGCAGGCCCTTGGCATCGATCTTCACCACCGCGACGTCGGTGTTGGGGTCGGTGCCGATGACCTTGGCCTTGAATTCACGCCGGTCGAGCAGCCGGACAGTCACTTGCTCCGCCCCTTCGACCACGTGGTTGTTGGTGAGGATGTATCCATCGGCCGACACCACGAAGCCGGAGCCGCTGCCCTGTTCGATTTCGGGCTGTTGCCGGAAGCGGGGAAAGAATCGCTCCATTCCGGGGGGTACCCGCTGCTTCGAGGCTGTCTCGGTCCGTTGCGACCTGATGTAGACCACGCTGGGCTTCACATGCTCCGCCACGGCGGCAAAGGCCTCGCTCAATTGCTGAAGAGCCCGGGCCTCCGGAATCGAGGGAGCTGTGACTTGGGCGATGGCCGAAGCCTGGCGGGGGGAGCCTTGCTGCTGGGCCGAGGAGCGGTTGGGCAGGTCCAGCAGCCCGGCGAACAGCAAGCCAAGCGCGAACGCGAGAGCGACCAAACCGCCGAATTTGAGCCAGTTTAACGAACGTGCCGACATCGAATGGCCCTTCAGGAAGGCGTTGGGGACATACTGCACTGGGGCAATTTAATAGTACCACATGGGACAAGAGTGAGTTTCGACCGAAGCGCTTGCCCCTGAATTCTGGGCGGAGCCGATCCTGAGGCAGGGCAGGCTAAGCGAAGGGGCCAGAAGGATCTGGCCCCTTCACCGACACTCTAGCTTCCTGGTTTCGGCCCCTTCGGGCTTGTTGCCCCCTCACTTCGTTCGGGGCAAGTTCTCAGGGTGAGCGGGGGTACCCTCCACTCACTTCTTATCGTCCACTATCTCGTAATCGGCCTCGACGACATCGTCCTGGGATGGGCCGGACTCCGCTCCTGGGCCACCCGGCCCTGAACCCGGCTGGCTCGGGCCGCCGTCCGGCTCCCCGGTCCCTCCGGTCCCAGTCCCCGAACCGGCCGCCTGATACAGAGCTGCGCCGGCAGCCGAGTACGCCTGGTTGAGCTCGTCCAGGGCCCGGCGGATTCCCTCGGTCTCGCCCGTGCGGAGAGCCTGTCTTCCGGCCTCGAGCGCCGACTCCAGCCGTGACTTGGCATCCGGTGGCAACCGGTCCGTCCACTCCTTGCTGTCCTTCTCGACCCGGTATACCAGGCTGTCGAGCTGGTTGCGAGCCTCGATCTGCTCCCGGCGCGCCTGGTCTTCCTGGGCGTGCTGCTCGGCAGCCTTGACCATCCGGTCGATCTCGGTATCGCTGAGACCGCTCGAGGCCTCGATCCGGATCTTCTGCTCCTTGCCCGTGGTCTTGTCTTTGGCCGCTACGTGCAGAATGCCGTTGGCGTCGATGTCGAACCCGACCTCCACCTGGGGCATGCCCCGGGGCGCCGGCGCAATACCGGTGAGCTGGAACTTGCCGATGGTGCGGTTGTCCTGCGCCATCTGCCGCTCGCCCTGGAGCACGTGGATCTCCACCGTGGTCTGATTGTCTTCCGCGGTGGAGAACGTCTCCGACTTCTTGGTGGGAATCGTGGTGTTCCGCGGAATGAGCACCGTCGTCACGCCGCCGAGTGTCTCGATGCCCAGCGATAGCGGGGTCACGTCGAGGAGCAACACGTCCTTCACCTCGCCGCCCAGCACGCCGCCCTGAATGGCGGCGCCGATGGCCACGACCTCGTCGGGGTTCACCGACTTGTTTGGCTCCTTCCCGAAGTAGTCCTTGACGATCTGCTGGATCTTCGGGATCCGGGTCGAGCCGCCGACCAGAATCACCTCGTCGATCCGCTTGGGATCGAGTCCCGCGTCCTTCAGCGCCTGCTGCATGGGCGGGATGGTGCGCTGGATCAGGTCATCCACCAGCTGCTCGAACTTGGCCCGGGTCAGGCTCAGGTTGAGGTGCTTGGGCCCGGACTGGTCAGCCGTGATGAACGGCAGGTTGATGTCGGTCTGGTTAACGGTGGAGAGCTCCATCTTGGCCTTCTCCGCCGCTTCTTTCAGGCGCTGGAGCGCCATGGGGTCCTTGGAAAGGTCGATCCCCTGGTCTTTCTTGAACTCCGCCACCAGCCACTCGATAAGCCGCTGATCGAAGTCGTCCCCGCCCAGGTGGGTGTCGCCGTTGGTGCTCTTGACCTCGAACACCCCCTCGGCGAGCTCGAGCACCGAGATGTCGTAGGTGCCGCCGCCCAGGTCGTAGACCGCAACCTTCTCTTCCTTCTTCTTATCCAGGCCATACGCGAGCGCCGAGGCGGTCGGCTCATTGATGATCCGTACCACGTCCAGCCCGGCAATCTTGCCCGCGTCCTTGGTTGCCTGCCGCTGAGAGTCGTTGAAGTAGGCCGGAACGGTGATTACGGCCTTTTCGACCGAATGGCCCAGATAGTCCTCGGCGGTCTGCCTCATCTTCTGGAGGATCATGGCGGAGATTTCAGGAGGGGTGTACCGCTTGCCCTGGATCTCCACGGCGGCCATTCCGTTGGGGCCCTCGACCACCTTGTAAGGCAGCCGCTTAACCTCTTCCTGGACTTCGCTGAACCGGCGCCCCATCAGCCGCTTGATTGAGGCGATGGTCTGTTTGGGATTGGTGACCGCCTGGCGCTTGGCCACCTGACCCACCAGCCGCTCGCCATCCTTGGTGAAAGCCACTACCGACGGGGTGGTGCGCCCGCCTTCCGCATTGGGGATGACGACGGGATCGCCACCTTCCATGACTGCTACGACCGAGTTGGTAGTTCCAAGGTCGATACCAATGATTTTGGAAGCCATGTCGACTCCGAAATTAGATCCGAGTGTTGCTGCGGGTGCCAAATCGGCCACCCGCGTAGGGTTGGCCAAGTACCTGAGCAAGTGGCATACCGCCCTTAGCTGCCTTTTTGGCACGTCCAGGTCGTGACATGAGTCACGACGGAACGATCCGGCGGTCGCTAAGGTAGCTAGGCGGGTGTTCAGCAGGCGGTCACGGCGACGAGATAATGTCGCCTCTACTCTGGTCCACGAACGTGAGGAGGTTGGCCATGCTGTGGACGATCTTCGTGATACTCCTGGTGTTGTGGCTCCTAGGGGTTGTCACGTCATACACTCTCGGTGGTTTCATTCACGTCCTTCTCGTGATTGCGGTGATCATGGCCGTGATGCAGCTGATCCAGGGGAGACGCGCGTTGTAGGAACCGAGTCACCGATGCCTCGAGCCACGAAAAAGAACCAGCAGAAGATCCGCTATGCCGTCGTCGGCCTGGGCCACATAGCCCAGGTCGCGGTATTGCCAGCCTTTGCTCACGCCGAGAACTCAGAGCTGGCAGCCCTCGTGTCGGACGATCCCGAAAAGCTGCAGAAGCTCGCTCGCCGGTATAAGGTCAAGGGGCGTTTCAGCTACGACCAGCTCGAGGAAGGGCTGCGGAGCGAGGCCATCGACGCGGTCTACATCGCGTTACCCAATCATCTCCACCGGCCCTATGCCGAGCGGGCTGCTCGGGCCGGAGTGCACGTCCTCTGCGAGAAGCCGATGGCGGTGACCGAGGAGGACTGCCTCTCGATGATCCGGGTGGCTGAGGAGTCTGGGGTGAAGCTCATGGTGGCCTACCGGCTCCACTTCGAGGAGGCCAATCTCAAGGCCATCGACCTGGTCCAGGGAGGCAAGCTGGGCGACGCGAGGCTCTTCGACTCGGTCTTCACCATGCAGGTGAAGGACGGTGATATCCGGCTGAGCCCGCGGGAGCTGGGCGGCGGAACGCTCTACGACATCGGTATTTACTGTATCAACGCCGTCCGAAACCTCTACGGCGCGGAGCCAATGGAGGTCGTGGCCTTCAGCGCCAATAACGGCGACCCCCGCTTCCGCCAGTGCGAGGAGATGACCAGTGCCATCCTGCGATTCCCCGGCCGCGAACGCCTGGCGACTTTCACCTGCAGCTTCGGCGCTGCTGATGTGTCCAGCTACAGGGTCGTAGGCACCGAGGGCAGCCTCGTCATGGACCCGGCTTATGAGTACGCGGGAGAGTTGGTCCAGCGGGTGACGATCAACGGCAAGACGCGGGAACGGACGTTTCCCAAGCGAGACCAGTTCGCCCCCGAGCTGATCAGCTTCTCCGAGTGCATTCTCTCCGGCGCCGCGCCGGAGCCGTCAGGCTGGGAAGGACTCGCGGACGTCCGGGTCATCCGGGCCCTTTACCAGTCGGCCGACACCGGCCAGCCCGTCAGCCTGGAGCCGTTCGAGAAGCAGGACCGGCCATCGTTGGGTCAGAAGATCACCCGTCCCCCGGTCAGAAAACCGGAGTTGGTAAACGCCGAGGCTCCCTCCGAGTAACAACTCCGGCTCGGCTATATTTGAGCCATGTTCCCCTACCGAGACGACAACCCGACGTTGGCGACTCCTGTCGTCACGTTGCTGATCATCACCGCGAACGTCTTCGTCTGGTTGGTCGTGCAGGGTATGGGAGCCGAGCCGATCCTGTCGCGCTCGGTCTGCGAGCTCGGGCTCATCCCCGGCGAGTTCCTCGGCCGGCTGCCAGACGGATTCAGGGTTCCTCTGGGGCCGGCCGCTGTTTGTGTGCTCGGCGAAGGGCGGAGCTGGATCACCCCGTTGAGCTCGATGTTCCTGCACGGCGGCTGGTTTCACCTCATCGGCAACATGTGGTTCCTTTGGGTCTTCGGAAACAACGTCGAGGATTCCATGGGACACGTTCGCTACCTCGGCTTCTATATCCTCTGCGGACTGGCGGCGGCCGCAGCCCAGACCTTCATGAATCCCTCGAGCCCGATCCCGATGGTGGGTGCGTCCGGCGCGATCAGCGGAGTGATGGGCGCGTATATCGTCCTCTATCCTCGAGTGCGGGTCCACATGCTGGTGATTCTCTTCGTCTTCATCACCCGCATCGTGGTCCCGGCTTACTTGATGTTAGGCTACTGGTTCCTGATCCAGCTCTTGGGCGGCAGTCTGTCCGGGGAGCAGGGCGGCGTCGCCTTCTGGGCCCATGCCGGCGGATTCATTGCCGGGGCAATCCTGATTCATCTGTTCCGGGATCCGGAGCTGGTGGAGAGACACCGGGCGCTGTCGAAGACCATCGACGGACTGGCTTATCGGGAGAGATAGGGCGACTATGCCTGAGATTCCCAAACACGGCCTCCTCTCACCATCTGCAGCCGCGCCCCTCGACGTTCCAGTGGCCCCGCGGAATACCGGTATGCCGTTGGAGCTCGACTGGGTCGAGGAAGTTCGGGTCAATCGCAGTGCAGTGGAGCGGCGCGCGGCGACGCTTCGGACCCGGCGAACGGTGAAGAAGGAATGGCAGGCAGCGTGGCTGCTACGGGCCGTCACCCTGATGGATCTCACGACGCTCGCTGGCGACGACACACCCGGCCGGGTCCGGCGCCTCTGCGCCAAGGCGCGCCAGCCGGTCCGCACTGACCTGCTCCGCGCAATGAACGCCGAGCAACTCCCGATCCGGGTTGCGGCGGTTTGCGTGTACCACAGGTTTGTCGAGACCGCCCTCGAAGCCCTGGAAGGCTCGGGCATCCCCGTCGCGGCGGTGTCGACTGGGTTCCCCGCGGGTCTCTCGCCCTTCGAACAGCGGATTGCCGAGATCCGGGCGTCGGTGGCCGCGGGGGCCGAAGAGATCGATGTGGTGATCAGCCGGGCGCACGTACTCACCGAGAACTGGCGGGCCCTCTACGACGAGGTGCGGGCCATGCGGGAGGCCTGTGGGGACGCGCACATCAAGACTATTCTCGCCACCGGAGAGCTGGGCACCCTGCGAAACGTGGCGCGAGCGAGCCTTGTTTGCATGATGGCCGGCGCCGATTTTATCAAGACCTCGACCGGGAAGGAGAGCCTCAACGCCACCCTTCCCGTGGGGTTGGTCATGGCGCGCGCCATCCGCGCCTACCGGGAGCGGACCAATCACCTCATCGGTCTCAAGGCGGCGGGCGGTATCCGCACCGCACGGGAGGCGCTGGACTGGCTCGCGCTGATAAAGGATGAGCTGGGGGACCGCTGGCTGCGTGCCGACCTGTTCCGCTTCGGCGCCAGCTCGCTGCTCGCGGACATCGAGCGACAGCTGGAGCACTTCGTGACGGGGCGGTATTCGGCGGCCCATCGGCATCCTACGGGGTGAGGTAAGAGGTGAGAGGTAAGAAGGTCCACCAATGAGCTCCCTCTTACCTCTCACTTCTCACGTCTCTCCCTCAACGAGACTTGAATGGCATCCGTACCCGAGATCTTCGAGACCATGGCATATGGTCCGGCCCCCGAAGGAGTGGGACCGGTGAACGAGTGGCTTGAGCGGCACGGCCGCCGCTTTGGGCTGTTCATCGGCGGCGCCTGGAGCGAGGGCGGGAGCGACAGCTTCGAGACGCTGAACCCGGCCACCGGGAAGCCGCTCGCCCGGTTGACGCAGGCCACTGTGGCCGAGGTAGATCGCGCGGTACGTGCGGCGCGGAAGGCCCAGCCCGCATGGTGGGCGCTCGGCGGCCACGGACGCGCGCGTCATCTGTACGCTATCGCGCGGCAGGTTCAAAAGCACAGCCGGTTCTTCGCGGTTCTCGAGTCGCTCGACAACGGCAAGCCGATCCGCGAGTCACGGGACATCGACGTGCCGCTGGTGGCCCGGCACTTCTATTATCACGCAGGCTGGGCCCAGCTCATGGAGCAGGAACTGCCCGACCGCGTGCCCGTCGGCGTGATCGGACAGATCATCCCCTGGAACTTTCCCCTGCTGATGCTGGCCTGGAAAATCTCGCCCGCGCTGGCGATGGGGAACACCGTGGTGCTCAAGCCGGCAGAGTTCACCTCGCTCACCGCCCTGCGCTTTGCCGAGCTGTGCCAGGAGATCGGCCTGCCTGCCGGCGTGGTCAACATCATCACCGGCGATGGCCGGGCCGGCGAGGCGCTCGTGTCCCATCCGGACATCGACAAGATCGCCTTTACCGGCTCGACCGAGGTCGGGCGGATCATCCGAGCCGCCACAGCGGGCAGCGGGAAGAGGCTCTCCCTCGAGCTGGGCGGGAAGTCGCCGTTCATCGTCTTTCCCGATGCCGATCTCGACAGCGTGGTCGAAGGCGTGGTCGACGCGATCTGGTTCAACCAGGGGCAGGTCTGCTGCGCAGGCTCACGGATTCTGGTGCAGGAGGGGGTATCGGACCGGCTGGTAGCCAAACTCAAGCAGCGGATGGAGACGCTCCGGGTGGGCGACCCGCTCGACAAGGCGGTGGACATGGGCGCCATCATCGCGCCGGTTCAGCTGGAGAAGATTCAGGGTCTGGTGCGCCGGGGCGAAGAGGAAGGTGCCAAACTGTGGCAGCCATCGTGGAGCTGCCCCCGGGAGGGGTGGTTCTTCCCTCCGACCCTGCTGACCGAGGTCTCCCCCGCTGCCACGGTCGCCCAGGTGGAAATCTTCGGCCCGGTCGTGGTGCTCATGACCTTCCGCACTCCGGCCGAAGCCGTCGAGCTGGCCAACAACACTCGCTACGGGCTGGCAGCTAGCCTCTGGACTGAGAACATCAACCTGGCGCTGGATGTCGCCCCCCAGCTCAAGGCCGGTACGGTGTGGATCAACTGCACCAATGTCTTCGATGCGGCGAGCGGCTTCGGCGGGTATCGGGAGAGCGGGTTTGGGCGGGAGGGCGGACGCGAGGGACTGCGGGAGTATGTAGAGTGGGCGGACGGGCGGACGGGCGGACAGGCGGACACGCGGACAGCCGGAAAGACAGCTAGGCGGGTGTCTGGAAAGTCGGTCGGTTCGGCCACCCGGCCGCCGAAACGACCGCCTGCCCGCCCGTCCGCCCGTCCGCCCGCTCTCCCGCCTATTGACCGCACCCCGAAACTGTACATCGCCGGCAAGCAGGTCCGGCCCGATTCGGGGTACAGCCTGCCGGTCCTCGATCGGTCCGGCCAACGGATTGGCGAGGTGGGTCAGGGTAACCGGAAAGACATCCGAAACGCGGTGGAGGCTGCCCGGAAGGCAGCGTCGGGTTGGGCCCGGGCTACGGCGCATAACCGTGCCCAGGTGCTCTACTATCTGGCGGAGAACCTCGCCGCCCGCGACGAGGAGTTCAGTCGCCGGCTCACAGGGTTCCAGGATGTCGCCTCGGCCGAGCGCGAAGTGGCGCTCACCATCGAGCGGATCTACACCTACGCCGCCTGGGCGGACAAATACGATGGTTCGGTGCATCACACGCCCTACCGCAACGTAACGCTCGCCATGCCTGAGCCGATCGGCGTGCTTGGCGTGGTGGCTCCCGAGGACTGGCCGCTGCTCGGTTTCGTTTCGACGGTTTTGCCGGCCTTTGCGATGGGGAACACGGTGGTCGCGGTTCCGTCATCCCGGGCCCCCCTCGTCGCGACCGACCTCTACCAGGTTCTCGATACCTCGGATGTGCCGGCGGGAACGATCAACATCGTCACCGGCCTTCCCGACGAGCTGGTCCGGGTCCTAGCGTCGCATGATGACGTGGATGGGGCCTGGTACTTCGGGAGTGCCGAGATTGGGGCCGAGGTCGAGCGTCTCTCTACCGGAAATATGAAGCGCACCTGGGTCGACCTGGGCCGGACCCGCGACTGGACCGATCCACGGCGGGGGGCGGGAGAGGAATTCCTGGAGCAGGCTACTCAGGTGAAGAACATCTGGATCCCGTACGGGGAGTGATCCTCTGTGTCTCTGTGGTGAATCATCGGTGTGAATCATCCTATACCCGCCATTTCCAGCAACAAACCTTCCCGCAGGCCGTAGCCATTCACCCTGACACTGCTGGCCTTTACCCGCTCGAGCAGCTCCGCTGCAACGGCGATCCCCGCGACGATGATGTCGGCTCGTTCCGGCCGTAGCCCCGGCACCTGACGCCGTTCTTCGGCGCTCAAGCCGCTCAGCCGCGTGAGCAGGTCCTCGATCTCCTTGGCCGAAATCTCAGTTCCGTGGACCGTTTGACCCGACATGCCACGCTGCGCCAACGCCATGGCGGCGAGGTTGGCAAATGTTCCTCCCGAGCCAATGACCGCGGACCCCGACCAGTCGCGTCCGGGTACTGACTGATCGAGCGCACGACGGATCTGATTCCGCAAGGCGGACAATGGAAGGGCGAGCTCGGTAAGCCGGACGGCCCCCAGCGGCAGAGAGCGAGAGAGCCGGACGTGGCCACCCGAGGCGCCAATCAGCTCCAGGCTGCTGCCACCGATATCGGCCACCAGCGTCCGCTCGGCGCCGGGAAAGTGATATGCGGCGGATCGGTAGGACAGTGCCGCTTCGTGCTCGGGCGAGATGGTCTGGAGTGGAATGTCGTGGGCCCGCACCAGCTGGACGAACTCCGGGCCGTTTTCCGCCTCGCGCACGGCCGCGGTGGCCACTGCTCCTATTCGGCTCACCCGGTGAGCGCGGCACAGCTCGCGCATCCCGTCGAGGGTCTCCAGCGCGCGCGCCATCGCGGCCTGGCTGAGCCGGCGGGTGGCCGAGAGCCCGGCCCCGAGCCGCGGCTGGTCCTCGGCTTCTGCTATGATCGTGAGCCCTGCGGTGGGGTTGTCCTCGGCGATGAGGAGCAGCACGGTGTTGGAGCCGACGTCAATGGCGGCGATGCGCTCGATCGGCTCGGTCAATTCCCCGCGCGGGCGGTACGTCCTCGGGCCTCGCCCCGGTCCTCCGCATGGTGCTTGATGGACCGGCCCTCGACCAGGAAGACCACATCTTCTCCGATGTTGGTGGCGAGATCCGCGACCCGTTCGAGGTTCCGGCTTACCAGGAAGAGCTCCATCCCGGCTCCGATGGTATGGGGATCTTCCATCATATGGGTGAGCAGGATCCGGAACACCGACCGGTGCAGGGCATCGACCTTGTCGTCCCGGCGGCAGACTTCACGGCCGCCTGCTGCGTCTCCCCGGATGAAGGCCTCCAGCGCGTCCGAGAGCATCTCGCGCGCCAGCCGGGCCATCTCGATGATCTCAGGCTCCGGTGCGATCGGCCGGGTCTGAATCAGCCGCTCGGTCGACTCTGCGATGTTGACGGCGTGATCACCCACCCGCTCGAGATCGTTGGCGATCTTGAGCGCCGACGTGAGCATCCGGAGGTCGCGAGCCATCGGCTGCTGCAGCGCCAGAAGATTGATGCACTGCTCCTCGATCTCCACCTCCATGGCGTCGATCACCCGGTCCCCCGCGATCACCCGACTCGCCTTCTCGCTATCGCGCTCCAGCAGCGCCTCCACCGCGAGTCCAAGCGCTGCCTCGGCCTCGCCCGACATCGTGAGCAGGCGGACCTTGACGTGGCTCAGCTCGTCATGAAAGTGGCGATGGACATCCACGCTCATCCAAACCTCCCGGTGATGTAGGCCTCGGTGCGTTCGTGCGCCGGCTTGGTGAAGAGCCGCTCGGTTTCGTCGAACTCGATGAGCTCGCCGCGATCGAAGAAACCGGTAAAGTCGGAGACCCGCGCCGCCTGCTGCATGTTGTGAGTGACGATCACGATGGTATAGTGCTGCTTCAGCTCGAAGATGAGCTCTTCCACCTTCTGGGTGGCGATCGGGTCCAGCGCCGAGCAGGGCTCGTCCATCAGAAGCACCTCGGGCTGGTTGCCGAGCGCGCGGGCGATGCAGAGCCGCTGCTGCTGGCCGCCGGACAGGCCGGTGCCCCCTTCATCTAGACGGTCCTTCACCTCATCCCACAACGCCGCTTGCCGGAGACAACGCTCGACCAGATCGGGGAGATCTCGCTTGGTCACCAGCGCATTCAAGGCCGGCCCGTAGGCCACGTTATTGAAGATCGTCTTGGGGAACGGATTGGGCCGCTGAAAGACCATCCCCACTCGCTGGCGGAGGGACACGAGGTCGGTTCCCGGCGCGAAGATCGAAGTTCCCTCGACCAGAATGTCTCCCTCATGCCGGATCCCGGGAATGAGGTCGTTGAGCCGATTGATGGACCTGAGGAACGTGGACTTGCCACAGCCGGACGGCCCGATGATGGCCGTGACTGCCTTGCGATCGATGGCAAAGGTCAGATTCCTCAGCACCAGACGGGGCCCGTAGGAGAAGCTGAAGCCGCGCACATCGATGGCAGGACTCTCCCGGCTCCCTGGCGGCACACTGGGCGGGCGGGGAGCGAGTGTAGGCCGGAGCGACGGGACGAACGAACCCGGGCGAAGAGTGGTGGTCATCCGAACCTTCCCGTGATGTATGCCTCGGTCTGCTCGTTCCTCGGCGCAGTGAAGATCTGGCGCGTCGGTCCGGTCTCGACCATGGTGCCGAGATAGAAGAA
>JAXDMF010000202.1:0-3479 GCA_034666205.1 Gemmatimonadales bacterium | reverse complement strand
CGTGATTTACGCGGTCGTCGAGACCCAAGGGACCGGACCCAGCACGGCTCTCCAGGCGCGTTGGACCTACCAAGACGGCCAGGTGGTAGATGAGTCGAGCCGGAACATTTCAGCGGCCGGCGAGGACGTCACGGAATTCCACATCTCGAAGCCGAGTGGCTGGCCCAAGGGGAAATACACCGTTCACATTCTCCTGAATGGTGCGCCCGTCGAGTCAAAGGAGTTCGAAGTCAAGTAGGTTCGCGTTGCTGCGATAGACTTCAGATCGGCGATGGCCCGAATCAAGCTGGTGATTCGGGGCCATCGCCGTCGCGGCCCCGGGGGTGGCGGCCTTGGCGGTGGGAGTCAGAGGGGGACTTCGAGGGATCGGCGGAGGCATGGTCCCCAGTTCGGACCGAATGACGCGAGCGCTCCTCCGCGGTTGGCAGCACGTCGCCGAGCTGCTCGACTTCGAGCCGCAGCTGGGTCAACGGAATGATCCTGGAGCCGTGCTCCTCGTTACGGAGAAAAACCCGCTCGCGGAAGATATCCACCGCGATCACCTTCTCGGTACCTACCGAGGTTCTGACGGTCTTTCCCTCCTTGGGAAAACGCTTTCTGGCCGTGACGTAGAAGTCATGCTCGTACTTGAGGCAGCAGAGCAGCCGACCGCACCCGCCGGAGATCTGCGACGGGTTGAGTGACAGGTGTTGGTCCTTGGCCAGGCCGAGATTGACCGGGGAGAGCTCCTTGAGCCAGGTGGAGCAGCAGTACTCCCGTCCGCAGCGACCGACGCCGGAGAGCCGAGCCGCTTCATCACGCACCCCGATCTGGCGCAGCTCGATGCGGGTCCGAAAGAGTGACGCCAGATCGCGGACCAGGGCGCGGAAATCGACCCGTTTGTCGGCAGTGAAGTAGATGGTGAGCTTGCTGCGGTCCCACTGCCACTCGGTATCGCTCACCTTCATCAGCAGCTCGTGGGCGCGCGCCCGCTGAATCACCTTCTGCCGGACCTCCTCCTCCGAAAGCCGGATGTCATGGTGGACCTTGAGGTCCTCGGGGGTCGCGCGGCGGAGCACCGGCTTGAGCGGCGCGGGCTCCTCCGCAACCTCTCCCACGGCGCAGCTGGTGCAGCTGCCACACTTCTTGGCGGCCATGTCGCCAACGGCGGTGACCCGCCCCAGGTCACGCCCCCGCTCGACCTCGACGACGACGGGCTCCTTCAGCCGGATCGGATTCGCCTCGTCTTCCCAGGCGAAGTAGGCCTTTCGAGTGCCCTTGAATCGAACTTCGACGGTCTGTGACATCAGGCCTCGGTGAAGGCGCCCATGGCGGCGTACTTCTCCGCCCGGCGTCGCACGAGCTTCTCCGGACGGATCTTCCGGAGCTCGGTGACATGACGAATGAGAGCCTCCCGCAGGGCTTCGCCGGCGGCATCGGGATCCACGTGGGCGCCCCCGACCGGCTCCTTCACGATCTCGTCGATCACCTTGAGGCGCAACAAATCCTCGGCGGTGAGCTTGAGCGCTTCGGCCGCGCGCTCGCGTTGGCTCGAGTCCTTCCACAGAATGGCGGCGCAGCCCTCGGGTGAGATCACCGAGTAGACCGAGTTCTCCAGCATGAGCACGCGGTCGGCAACCCCCAGCGCGAGCGCCCCGCCGGAGCCGCCTTCCCCGATGACGACGGCGATACACGCAGTCGGCAGCGCCGACATCTCGAGGATGTTTCGGGCGAGGGCCTCCGACTGGCCCCGCTCTTCAGCCCCGAGTCCGGGGTAGGCCCCCGGCGTGTCGATCAGGGTGATAACCGCCGCGCCGAACTTCGCGGCGAGCTTCATGAGGCGGAGCGCTTTCCGGTAGCCTTCGGGGTGCGGCATTCCGAAGTTGCGATTGAGATTCTCCTTGGTGTCTCGACCCTTCTGGTGACCGATCACCATCACCGACACGCCGGCGAGCCGGGCCCAGCCGCCCACGATCGCCGGGTCATCCATGTACAGCCGGTCGCCGTGCAGCTCGATGAAGTCGGTGAAGATGGTGCTGAGGTAGTCGAGGGTATACGGCCGGCGAGGGTGGCGGGCGACCATGACCCGCTGGAGCGGAGTAAGATTCCGGTAAATGTCCGCCCGGAGCGACTCCAGCTTGCCTTGCAGGCCCTCGAGCTCCCCATCGATATCGATCTGCCGCTCCGTCCCGATCCGCTTGAGGTCGTCGATCTGACGCTCCAGCTCGAGGAGGGGCTTCTCGAAGTCCAGGGTGTAGGCTGAAGCCATCGGGGTCAGCCCGCCTTGACGTAGTGGACGGATTCGGCGCCAAGCAGATCACGCAGTGCGCGGACCAGGTCATCCTCGGCTGCGACGCGGACGCGTCGGGACCTGAACCGGACCGCATCGCCGTTGCCGTCGCTCCACTCAACATAGAGCGGCGTGGGTCCCGGGTGCGCCGAGCAGAGCGCCGCGACTTCCTTCAGCGCTGCCGGTTGGGGCGCGGTTGGAGCGCGCCAGCTCAGGCTCAGCGCCAGCGCCCCCGATGCCTTCAGCGCCTCCAAGGGACGCGCCAACTCGACGATGAACGGCGCCTGGTCTTCGCCCCGATCCCGGTCGCTGTATCCTCCGGTCAGCAGGAGCGCCGCGTCCTGGAAAATGGTCTGGTTGAGCTTGGCCCAGGCGTCCGGAAAGACGATGGCCTCAGCCGTCCCGTGGAAATCCTCCACCACCAGCCGGGCGTATTCCTTGCCCGTCTTCTTCGAGATCTGCCGCTTGACCCCGGTGACCACGGCCGCGACGCTGACCTGGTGCTCGCCCCACTCGCCCAACGTTGCCGTGGTGCGGGTGCCGAAGAGCTCGACCTCGTCACGGAAACGCTCCAGCGGGTGCCCGGAGATGAAGAACCCAAGGACCTCCTTCTCCTTGGCCAGGCGCTCCGCTTCGGTCCAGGCGGGAATGTCGGGAAGGGCGGGAGGGGCCGGAAAGTGAGCTTGGCTGGCATCATTCCCGTCCTTCCCGTCTTTCCCGTTGCCGCCCTCTCCAAACAACGATCCCTGGCCCGCCTGTCGCTCAGCCTGAAGCAGCTGCGCCTCCGCTAACGCGGGTTCCAGCGCCTCGATCAGCTGCTTGCGATGCCCACTGAGCGAATCACATGCTCCTGCCGCCACAAGGGACTCGAGCACCCGCTTGTTGCACAGCCGGAGGTCGATCTGCTCGACCAGCTCTGTGACCGTGTGATAGGGCCCCTGCTCGCGGCCGGCGATAATCGAGGCGATGGCTCCCTCGCCGACGTTGCGTACTGCTCCCAGCCCAAAACGGATCCGCCGATCCCCCACCACAGTGAACTTGAAGCCCGACTCGTTCAGATCGGGCGGCAGGATCTCGAGGCCCTACTCCCTGTCCTCGTTGATGTATTGCACCACCTTGTCGGTGTTCCCGATTTCCGAGGAGAGCAGCGCTGCCATGAACTCGGCGGGGTAGTGCGCCTTGAGCCAGGCCGTATGGTAGGAAAGGATCG